>JAGBSR010000083.1 GCA_017631745.1 Clostridia bacterium
AGGAGGATTAATTATGAAAAAAACTATTGCTTTACTTTTAACGCTTATTATGCTTTTCTCAACCTTTGCAATGTCAGCATCGGCAATGCAGATTCTTGTGAAAACCCTCGAGGGAAAAATCATCACTCTTGAAGTTGAACCCAATGATTCCATTGATGCCATAAAAGTAAAAATTCAGGAAAAAGAAGGAATTAAACCGGAGGAACAGAAGCTTATCTTCGCCGGCAAGGAATTAGAAGAGGGCAAAACCTTATCCGACTACAATATTCAGAAGGAAAGCTATCTTCATCTTGCTTTAAGAGAGCCGCAATCGGAAGAGTGTGATTGTCTTTGCCACAGAGAGGATGTTTTTGCATTTCTTATGAAGATTGTCTGCTTTATCGTTTCTGTTGCAACTCAGACAGAATATAAGTGCTGTGCTGATGCATAATCTATCTTAAGTGCAATCTTGTAATACATAGCTATATAACTAAACCGGCGGGATAAAACCTGCCGGCTATTTTTTTTGCTTGGACGCGTACAAAAAAAGAGCAGCTCGTGTGAACTGCTCTTTATATTTGTAGTTTTGCTGTTATGCTTCAACTGCTTCTTTTTCTGCAGCCTCACGCTTCTCACGTACGAAAGCATAAATGGGAACAAGCTTCTCTTTTGTAAGAGGATAGCCGAATCTCATAAGAAGCCATACACCGGTGTAAACAATAGCAGGAATGATTGTGCAGATAAGCATAATCTTCTTACTTGTGCCGTTTTCTGTGATGAAACCGTTGCCTGCTGTCTCACTGTCATATTTTGCCCACTGAAGAAGGAAAAGACCTGCGCCGTCAGCAATTGTCTGACCAAGCTTACGAGAGAAGGTATAAACAGCATAAACTGCACTTTCGTTTGTGATGCCGGTTGCATATTCCTGATAGTCAATTACGTCCATAACAACTGCCCAGCAGGTAAGGCTTACGAATGTATAGCCGAAGCCGATGAGAAGAAGTGCTGTCATAAACATCCATGCAGGGAAAATGCCTGTTTCAGGATTGAGCTTGTCGATGATGCCCTGATTGTTTGCACAGATTGCAAGAGCAACTGATGTGATTGCTGCAATGATTGAGAACTTACCGCAAAGCTCTTTCTTACCGAATTTAGCTGAAAGCTTAGGAGTGAAGAGCACAAGGCAAACCATAGGAAGATAGTTGCAGACTGTGCCGAGGATGCTGAGACCTGTGTTGGTGAAGTAGTTTTTATAAAGGTATGCGTTGAAGGAGTTGAACTGAAGCTGACCGCTGATGAGTACGCCTGCAAGAGCAACGGTTATGAAGGGTCTTGACTTGAGAAGACCGAGGTAGGTTTTCTTGAAGTCCATATGAGGCTCTGCTTCTGAGGGCACTCTCTCTTTAGTGGTCTTGTAACCCCAAAGATAGAAGATGATTGAAAGGATACCCATAATAAGACCGAAAATGAACATCTTATTACCGTCTGCAATTTCAACGACCTTGCCTGTTGTCTGGTCAATCACATCTACGAGATTGCCGTCGGGACCCTGAGTCTTTTTGGCGGTATAGATAACCATAGGTGCAATCAGTGATACAACAGCACCACCGATACCTGAACCGATGCTGCGGAAGGTTGAAAGAAGGTTTCTTCCGTTGGGGTCGTCGGTGATAACGCTTGCAAGCGAGCCGAAAGGAATATTCATACCCGTATACATCATACCATAGAAAATGTAAGCTATGTAACAGATGATAAGAAGTATAGTTGTATTTGAGGTGAGTCTGTCATAGGGTACGAAGCACAGAATTGTTGAAAGACCCAGAGGCAATGCAACCCATTTAAGATAGGGTCTGAATTTACCGTCTTTAACAGGGGGCTTCTTAGCTACCATAGCACCCCAGATAGGGTCGTTGATGCAGTCCCAGAGACGTGTGATGATGAACATAAGACCTGCCTTTGCAGGGGCAATCTTAAGAACGTCGGTCATAAAGATTTTAAGATAGCTGGAAATATATGTCAGGTTAAACATATTACCGGCTTCGGCTATGGTGTACCCTGCCGCTTCTTTTACGCCGATTTTGTTAGGATGCTCGTTAGCCGGCTGTTCCTTTTTGACTTTTTCTTTTGCCATTTTTATTCTCCTTTACATAATGTAAAATAATTACTGTTTAAGACGGAAAACCAATTATGCGAAGAATCCTTCTTTAATTGTGATTTCACCGGGTGTGAAGCCGAGCTTCTCGATAGTTTCGATTAAAATTTTATCGTCAACTTCGTTTTTCATAGTTACGGTAGCTGTGCACTTTTCGTGGTCAGCTTTCGCCTTAGTAACACCGTCAATAGCGCTGAGAGCATCTGAAACTGACTTTGAGCAGTGAGCGCAATGCATACCTGTTACAGCAATAATCTTCTTCATATCGCGTAATATCCTTTCTATATAAAATACTTACCTATATAGAATACACTATTTTCCATCATAAATGCAATAGCAAAAAGAAAATTATTCGGAAAATAGGCTAAAAATGAGCCTCGTCATCTTGCACATATTGACTTGTATATTTTGTGCAAAAAGTCGATTTTTGCTGTTTGGTTCACAAAAAGATTAAAACTTGGCATTAAATCAAAAAAAGCACTTGACTTTTCGATAAAAATATTGTACCTTTATTAGGTAAATGACTAGGTGTTAAGACCAGCCATTATTACGGTAAAAGCGTTTTAGTAAGAACGCAAAATTTTTGAAAGGGGTTATTATAACCATGAAAAAAGAAATTAAGGTTGTTGCTATTATCCTTGTAGCTCTTATCGTTTTCTTAAGCGGCTACGGTCTTGGCGCATCAAAAGGCATCAAAATTGAAAT
>JAGBSR010000084.1 GCA_017631745.1 Clostridia bacterium
ACTCCACATTTTTACAAAGATGCTACGACCAGATAATACACGACGTTTCTCTTCAGAAGCAGAAAATTATATTCGCTATTGACAGAGCAGGCTTTGTCGGTGAAGACGGTGAAACACATCACGGCTTATTTGATGTATCCTTCCTTAATACAATCCCTGATATTATGGTTTATTCACCCTGCTGTTTCAGAAGCCTTAACGCAGATATAAACAACGCTCTTTACGGTTACGACCTTTCAGTTGCCGTAAGATATCCCAGAGGCGCACAGAAAGACAATGTTACAAAGCTTGAATATCCCTGCATTGAATATGCATTATACGGCGATGTAAAAGCCGAAAAAGTCATTGTTACCTATGGCAGAATTACGAGCGAAGCAATCGACGCTGTAGATGCTCTTAAGGAAAAAGGCGTTGATGCTCTTCTTATAACTCTTAATCAGATTAAGCCTTTACCCGAGCAGGTAATTACTCTTCTCTCTGATAAAAAAGAAATCTGTTTCTTTGAAGAGGGCATGAGAAGCGGTGGCGTAGGCGAAAAGCTCGGCAGTATACTGATGGAAAAAGGCGTCAGAGCCAAATACAGTATAACTGCTGTTGAAGATGAGTTTGCTCCTCAGGCAAGTATAAAAGATTTAATCAGTATGTATAATCTCGATTGTGATTCTATTATCAATAAATTGACGGAGAAATAATATGAAAGAAAAAGTCAGACTTGATGTTGCGATGCTTGAAAGAGGCTTTGTAGACAGCCGTGAAAAGGGCAAGGCTCTTATTATGGCAGGTCTTGTTTATGTCAACGGTCAGAAGGAGACCAAAGCAGGCACAAGCATAAAACCCGAAGACTGCATCGAGCTCAGAGGCGAAAAAATGCCTTATGTAAGCCGTGGCGGATATAAGCTTGAAAAAGCCGTCAAGGAATTTAATCTTGACCTTAAAGGCTGCACCTGTATGGATATCGGTGCATCAACAGGCGGTTTTACTGACTGTATGCTCATAAACGGTGCAGTAAAGGTGTATTCTATAGATGTTGGCTACGGTCAGCTGGCGTGGAAGCTTCGTTGTGACGAGAGAGTAGTGAATATGGAAAGAACAAATTTCCGTTATGTCACTCACGAGGAAATACCTGAAGAAATTGATTTTGCAAGCGTTGATGTATCTTTTATTTCTCTTAAACACATTGTTCCTCCTATGAGAGAATTACTCAGAGTCGGTGGCAGGGCCGTCTGTCTTATCAAGCCGCAGTTTGAAGCAGGCAAGGAAAAGGTGGGCAAAAACGGCGTGGTACGCGAAATCAGCACCCACACCGAGGTAGTTACAGCCATATATGAGTTTGTTCTTGAGCAAGGCTTTAAGGTGCTTAATCTCGATTATTCACCGATTAAAGGTCCTCAGGGTAATATAGAATATCTTATTTATATTGAAAAGAGCGACGAAGCGGAGTCTCTTCTTACAAGAACCCCCGATGAAATTGTCAAGCAGTCCCACGATGTGCTCAGCGGAGGCGAATAATATGCGAATACATATTCATACAAATATGACCCGTAAGCACGCATATGAGGTTACATGCGATGTATATAATGAGCTTACATCTCTTGGTGCCGAAATATCAATCTCGTCAGAGCTTAAAGAGCATTTTCAAGGCTTTGATGCCGATTTTCTTGATGAGGACACTGCCGTTTCCTTATGCGATATTATCATTGCTATAGGCGGTGACGGAACAATAATGCATGCGGCTCATTTTGCAGCTCAGCACGATAAACCCATTCTCGGCATAAACGGTGGCAGATTAGGCTTTCTTGCAGGTCTTGAAAAGCAGGAGCTCAAGCTATTAAAGGAGCTTTTTAGCGGTAATTATACAACGGATAAGCGTATGATGCTGAAGGTTACCCACTATTCAGACGAACAGAAAGCAGGGGAGTACCTTTGTTTAAATGACTGCATTATTGCAAGAGGTGCTTCGCTCAGACTCAGCGAGATAGAAGCAACATATAATAAAGGTAAAATCAATAACTTTATCGCTGACGGTCTTATTGTTGCTACACCGACAGGCTCAACAGCCTATTCACTTTCTGCAGGCGGACCCGTTGTTGACCCTGCGATTGAAAGTTTAATATTGACACCTATCTGCACTCATTCACTTTTCACCCGTTCAATGATATTTGAAGCCGATTCTGTAATTAGACTCAGAGTAACAAACAACGAAGTCTCACAGCCGATTTTCAGCTGTGACGGAAACATAGGCATCAGATTGGGTGAAAACGATTACCTTGAGGTACAGAGGGCCCGGAAGGTTACAAAACTTATAAAGATAAAATCCGACAGTTTTGCGGATATATTCTCTCAGAAACTTATTGAAAGATATTCCGATGTCAAGGAGGAAAACTAAATGAAAAAAGCAAGACACGAAGTGATACTCTCACTGATTGAAAAAGAAAATATCGGCACTCAGGAAGCATTGCTTGAGAGACTTATAGAAGAGGGCTTCTCCGTAACTCAGGCAACAATTTCAAGAGACATCAAGGCTCTCAGACTCATCAAAACTCCCACAGGTGACGGTGAATATAAATATGTATATGTGCAGAAGGATTCCGAGGATTACACTCAGAAGTACTACTCAATTCTTTCTCACTCAGTTGTAAGTGTCAACTTTGCAGGTAATATGGCAGTTGTGAAGTGCTATACAGGTATGGCTCAGGCTGCCTGCACAGCAGTTGACAACATTGTTACAGATAAAATTGTCGGTACCCTCGCAGGTGATGACACAATATTTGTCCTTTGCAAAGATGAAAGTGCGGCTTCAGAGCTTAAGAAGCGCATAGAAAAAATTGCAGGAATTCAGTAAAACATTCTCCGAAAGGAATAACGCTTTATGTTATCAAGTTTAAAAATTGAAAATGTAGCTGTGATTGAAAAAGCGGAAATTCTTTTCGGTCGCGGATTGAATATTCTCACCGGCGAAACCGGTGCGGGTAAATCCATTGTTATAGACTCAATCAATGCTATTTTAGGCGAAAGAACATCGCGTGAGCTCATAAGAGACGGTGCTGATAAAGCTAAGGTTACAGCTGTTTTTGACGATGTACCGATTGCAGTGTTGCAGAAGCTTGACGAATACGATATCGACTGCGACGACAACAGTTTGCTGATTTCAAGGGTGATTTCCCTTGACGGCAGAAATATCTGCAAAATCAATGGTCAGACCGTTACAGTTTCAATGCTTAAAAATATCGGCAGAGAGCTCATTACTATCTGCGGACAGCACGACAGCCAGCATCTGCTTTTAAAAGAAAAACACCTTGATTATATTGACAGTATTGCTGATTGCAGTGAATATTTCCACAGCTACAGCGAGGTTTTCAGCCAGATAAAAGCTGTAAGAAAACAGCTTAAAAGCCTTATAAAAAATGAAGGCGATAAGGAAAGAAAGCTCGAATATCTCAAATTTCAGATTGATGAGCTTACAAACGCCAACATAATAGCAGGAGAGAGAGAAACACTCACCGAAGAAAAGAAAAAATATCAGAACAAAGAGAAAATTCTTCAAAATCTTGACTTGTGCCGAAGCATTTTATCAGGCGACGGTGATTCGGCAGGAGTGCTCGCAAGCATCGATGCATTATCAGCTTCACTTAAAGAGCTGTCACTCTACGACAGCAGATTCAGCAGCAGTATCAGTGCTATAAATGAGCTGAGATATTCTCTCGAAGATTGCAGTGGTGAAATAAACAGCAGTCTCAACGACATTGAAGATAATGATATAGACATCAATGCTATTGAAGAAAGACTTGATGTTTTATACAGACTTTCTAAAAAATACGGTGAAACCGAAGAAGAAATGCTCTCTTATCTTGAAAAAATCACCGAGGAATATGATGATATCAATCTCGGTGACGAAAAGGCAGAGCTTCTTCAGGAAAAATATGACGAACTCAGCGAAGATTTATTTAATAAAGGCTGTATCCTTTCTGATTGCAGAAAGCAGGCTGCATCTGATTTTGAAGAAAAGGTAACCGAAGACTTACATTATCTCGATATGCCGGGTGCTTGCTTTACTGCTGAGTTCTCAGATGCACCTGCAACCGTTACAGGTATTGATGATGTTGAGTTCCTTTTCTCTGCTAACCCCGGTCAGGAGCCGAAGCCGCTTATAAAAATAGCATCGGGCGGTGAGCTTTCACGAGTTATGCTTGCAATCAGATGTGTTTTATCAGACAACGACGATATTTCTTCTATGGTATTTGATGAAATTGATACAGGTGTCAGCGGAAGAGCTGCACTCAAGATAGCATATAAGCTTCATGAGCTTTCAAAAAGCAAACAAGTTTTATGTGTTACACATCTGGCTCAGATTGCGGCATATGCTGACAATCACCTTTATATTGAAAAAACTGTCGAAGAGGGCAGGACCTTTACCAAAGTTACCGAGTTGTCCCTTGACGACAGAATACGTGAAATTGCAAGAATAATCGGCGGTGATATTATCACCCAGACAACTCTCAGCTCAGCTAAAGAAATGATAGATTTCGCAAAAGATGAAACAAACTACCTTTAAACTCTTGACTTTAAAGGGTTAAATCTGTAGAATAGACAAAGTACGTTTTTCAGAAAGAAGGATATGTAATGAAAATTTATGAAGAGCTTGTTGCAAGAGGACTTATTGCACAGGTTACAGATGAAGAAAGAATAAGAGACCTTGTAAATAACGGCAAGGCTGTTTTCTATATCGGTTTTGACCCCACAGCAGATTCACTTCATGTTGGTCACTTTATGGCACTTTGCCTTATGAAGAGACTTCAGATGGCAGGCAATAAGCCTATCGCCCTTATCGGCGGCGGTACCGCTATGATCGGTGACCCCTCAGGCAGAAGTGATATGCGTCAGATGATGACAACCGAAACAATCCAGCACAACTGCGATTGCTTCAAAGAGCAGATGAGCAAGTTCATCGACTTTTCTGAAGGCAAGGCTATTATGGTAAATAACGCTGACTGGCTTCTTGACCTTAACTATGTTGAGGTGCTTCGTGAGGTTGGTGCTTGCTTCTCAGTTAACCGTATGCTTTCAGCTGAGTGCTACAAGCAGAGAATGGAAAAGGGTCTTTCATTCCTTGAATTCAACTATATGATTATGCAGAGCTACGACTTCTATCAGCTCTTCCAGAAGTACGGCTGTAACCTTCAGTTCGGCGGTGACGATCAGTGGAGTAATATGCTCGGCGGTACTGAGCTTATCAGAAGAAAGCTCGGCGAAGATGCAGCCGCAATGACAATCACTCTTCTTCTCAACTCAGAAGGCAAGAAGATGGGCAAAACTCAGAGTGGTGCAGTATGGCTTGACCCCAAGAAAACAAGTCCCTACGAATTTTATCAGTATTGGAGAAATGTTGCTGATGCCGATGTTCTCAAGTGCATCAGAATGCTCACCTTCCTTCCTATCGAAGAAATTGACAAGATGAATGATTGGGAGGGCAGCCAGCTTAATACAGCTAAGGAAATCCTTGCATTTGAGCTTACTAAGCTCGTTCACGGTGAAGAAGAAGCTAAAAAGGCAGATGAAGCTGCAAAAGCTCTTTTCGGCGGCGGAGCTAACACAGATAATATGCCTACAACTGTTCTTACTGCAGATGATTTTACAGACGGTGCAGTTTCACTTATAGATATGATGCTTAAGGCTGAAATCATTAAGTCACGCGGTGAAGGCAGACGCTTAATCGAGCAGGGCGGTGTGAATGTAGACGACGAAAAAGCTAAGAGCTTTACTGATACAGTTGCACTTTCAGCTTTTGAAAAAGGTCATGTTATTGTCAAAAAAGGCAAGAAAGTATTTGTAAAATTCATTGTTGAATAATGCATAATGAAACATCGGACTTGACAGTCCGATGTTTTTTGTTTAAAGAATAATATATATTTTAATTTTTTTAAAAGTTATGATTATTTTGTTGAAATGAAGAATATATTGTGATATCATATTAAAGTATAGATTTAATTTCAGCAAAGGTGATTATTTATGCTTAAAATCAACGGTAAATTAACAGTATTACTTGCATATGCAGGCTCAGTATTATTCCTTGCAGCACTGCTTATTTATACCATTCTTCCAACATCTGAGCTCGCAAACGGCATTCAGTATTCAGGTACCGATGCACTGTGGGTGCTCGCAGCAAGCCCGGTGCTCGCAATAGCAGGTGCAGTTTGCTTTATTGCATCTCTTGCTAAGGATTACAAAGCCTGGCAGAACTTCATATCAAAAGAGCTTATTACCGGTGCATTAGCTGCAATATCTGTTTGTCTTGTTGCAAGTGTTGCTATGTATATTTCAAACTTCGCTACACAGCTCAGCCTTGGTTTTGTTGCTCCCTTTACCGGAACAGTATATGAAACCTATGCTGTTATCCTTACAATAGTTGCAATCGATATGTTTATCTTATCAACCGTTGCAGCTATTGCAGTAAAAAGAAATAATAAATAATTGGCGTATGCCTTAAAATACAATACACTACGAGGTGCATTATGGACAAGAAAATTTACACTATTGCAACGGCCCACCTTGATACTGTCTGGAACTGGGATTTCGAACACGTGATCAATGTATGCCTCAAGGACACTCTCGAGCAGAACTTCAAATATTTCGAGCAGTATCCCGATTACCGCTTCAACTTTGAAGGCTCATACAGATACGAGCTCTTTGAGGAGTATTATCCCGAAAAATTTGAACAGCTTAAGAAGTACATAGAGGAAGGTAAATGGAATGTAACAGGCAGCTGCTACGAAAACGGTGATGTTAATATTCCTTCGCCCGAAAGTATGTTCAGAAATATCATATACGGAAATCTTTATTTTGAAAGAAAGTTCGGCAAGAGAAGTAACGATATCTTCCTTCCCGACTGCTTCGGTTTTGGTTGGGCTTTACCTTCAATCGCTGAACACGCTGGTCTTAAGGGCTTCTCAACTCAGAAGCTTACCTGGGGTAGCGCATATGGTGTTCCCTTTGACATCGGTTATTGGTACGGTGTAAACGGCAAATCAATTTACGCTTCACTTGACGCTAAGTCATACTGCACAACCTTCAAAAAGATCAGAAGTAATAAGAGCCTTACAGATAAGCTTGATAAAAACATCAAGAAGCACGACCTTCCCATGACATTCGGTTACCACGGTGTTGGTGACGTCGGCGGCGCTCCCAAAGAGCCTTCTGTAATTACTCTTTCAAATGAAATTGCAACAAACGATTCAAACGATATCAAGGTTCTTTCATCATCACCGACAGAATTCTTCGACGACCTCGATCAGGTATCAGAAGAAACAAAGGCTAAGATGCCTGCATATAACGGCGAGCTTGTTATGACCTGCCACGGCGTAGGCTCATATGTTTCAAGAGCTTTCGGTAAGAGAATGAACAGAAAGAACGAAGAAATTGCCGATATGGCTGAAAGAGCTTCAGTTACAGCTATGGCTGTTGCAGGTGCTCCTTATCCTCAGTCTGAAATTGAAAAGGGCTGGAAGAGAACTATTGCTCATACCTTCCACGACGATATCACAGGTACATCAGTACAGAGAGTATATCAGCGCTCATGGAACGATTATGTGCTCAGTGCTAATCAGCTTACAAATGCTTATGAAGGCTCAGCAAGAGAGATAATCAAAAATCTTGATTCATCCTGGACAAAGGGCACTGCAGTTGTAATCAACAACTCAATCGAACAGCCCAGAATGGCAGTTGTTGATGTTGAAGTTCCTTATTACGGCTACAAATATGTAAGAGTATTTGAGAAGAACGGTAACGAAGTACCTGCTCAGGTAAACAGCATCGACGGCGACAAGATGAATATCACAATCGGCGCTTTCGTACCCGCTCTCGGCTACAAGGTTGTTGATGTGCTTTACAGCGAGCAGCCAAGCGCTGTCAACACAGGTCTTCGCGTAAGTAAGGGTGTACTCGAAAACTTCAAATACATTGTTTCAATTGACAAAAACGGCGATATCGCTTCAATCATCGATAAGACACTTTCAGACACAGAAATCCTCAGAAAGCCCATCAGATTTGAAATCAACAAATATCAGGGCACCAAGGAATATGTAGCTTGGGAGCTTACATATAAAGAGCTTGACAAGTATCCCTGGGAATTTGCGGAAAAAGGTGAGCAGAGCATCGTTGAAGCAGGCCCTGTAAGAGTTACTATCAAGGTCACTCAGAAAGCTTCAAAGTCAACATTTACATATTATGTTTCACTTATGGCAGGCTGTCCCTGGGTAAGCGTATACAACGAAGTTGAATGGAGAGAGTTCAAGCGTGCTCTTCACAACGGCTTCTACTTCAACGTTAAGAATAACACCTCAACATTTGACCTGGGTCTCGGTGCAATCAAGAGAGAAAAGGCTAACAAGAAGCTTTACTCAGTACCTGCACAGAGATGGGCAGACCTCACAGATAAGTCAAACTACTACGGTGTTTCAATCTTCAGCGATTCAAAATACGGCTGGATGATGAAGGACGAAAAGAGCCTCAGACTTACAGTTCTTCATTCACCCAAAAATTACTATAGAGACGACAGTGTTCAGGGCATGCTTGAATTCGGTCTTAACAGATACGGCTATGCTATCTATTCACATAGTGGCGACTACACAAGCGGTACTCAGATAGGTGCTCGTATGTTTAATCAGCCTGCTGCCGCATTCATCACAGATAAACATGAAGGTGTTCTCGGCAGTGAGTATTCATTCGGTACTGTCAGCAACACAGATGTAATTATCCGTGCCATCAAAAAGGCAGAAAACAGTGATTACATCATCGTTCGTGTAAATGAGGGTGCTGACAGAAACGCAAGAAATGTCAAGCTTAAGCTCGGTAAGGGTATTGTTGAAGCCTGCGAAGTTAATGCTGTTGAAGATGAAATCGGTGCAGCTACTATCGAAAACGGTTCACTTGTATTTGATCTTGAACCCTATGAGGTTAAATCATTTGCAGTTAAGCTTGCAGATTGCAAGGTATCATCAAAGGCTTTACAGTCAACTGTTGAGCTTCCCTACAACACAGATGTAGTTACCTTCAATCACAACAGAAACAGCGCAGCTATCCCCACAATCAACGTTTCAATCCCCGGTGAAATCTTCCCCGGTACTATCGAGTGTAACGGTATCAGCTTCAAGACAGGCGATATCTGGGGCGAGGGTAATAACGCTCTTATCTGCGCAGGTCAGCAGATCAATGTTTCAGGCAAGAAGTTCTATTTCATCGGTGCAAGCCTTTACGGTGATAAGCTTTACAACTTCAAGGTTGATGGTAAGCTTTATCCCGTAAAAGTTCAGTCGATCAACGAAAGAATCGGCAAGTGGGATCTCTATGATCTTGCCGAGGTTGCAAACATCAAAACAGATAAGCTTGCTTGGGAATGCACACATACTCACAGTCCCAACGGTGACAATGCCGCAGCTCAGCTCTACTTCTTTATGTACGAAGTGCCCGTTGGCGAAACAGGAATAATTACCCTTCCCAACGATAACGGCCTTGTTATTCTTGCTGCTACTCAGACTCAGGAAGAAACAACTACAGATCTTCAGACTGCTCTTTATGACAGAATTTCTGATCGTACATTCGACTATAAGATGTCATCAAAAGAAAAGAGACATCACAGAAAGATGAAGAAAAAGTGGAAGAAGACTCCCAACAAGTCATAATAAAAAATCAACTATCCCTGCTTTTAAGTAGGGATAGTTTCAGGTAAGGTGAAAATATGATTAAGTCAAACTGTCATACACATACAGTTTTTTGCGACGGCAAGAACACTGCCGAAGAAATGACGCTCACAGCAATTGATAAAGGCTTTGTTTCTCTTGGCTTTTCGGGTCATTGTCCTATGTATTACGATGCTGACTGGACTATGAAAAAAGAAAATGTAGGCGAGTATATTAAGGATGTAAAACGCGTCAAAGCTCTATATTCAGATAAAATCGATGTGCTTTGCGGTATAGAGCTTGATGCTGACTTAGCTGATATCAATCTCTCGGTATTTGATTACACAATTGCAAGTGTTCATCAGCTTCACGGAAAAGGTAAAATATATTCAGTGGACCTTTCACCCGATGAATTGACAGAGGCGGTTGATGTGATTTTTGACGGCGATTGGTATAAAATGGCCGAAACATATTTCTCTAATCTTGCCGATTTTGCTATTTCAGGCGACTTTGATGTTGTCGGACACTTTGACCTGATAACTAAATTCAACGGTCAGACACCGCTTTTTGACGAAGAAAACGATAATTATAAGGCATCTGCTCTTAAAGCTCTTGATAAGATACTTGACAGCAAGCCAAATATGCTCTTCGAAGTCAATACAGGTGCGATGTACCGCAAGGGTAATCCAAAGCCATACCCTGCAGAGTTTATGATGAAACACATAAATAAAAGGGGAGGTCTCATCACTATCACAAGCGACTCTCACTGCTGTGAATCTCTTGATTTCGCTTTTGATAAGATGATAGATTACTGCAAAAAATGTGGTTTTACCGAGGCTTATTATCTGACAAGCGAGGGCAGAAAAAAGTACAGTTTATAAGTATCCTACTATTGACAAAGTCATATCTTTTTGATAAAATAACTAAGCTGTCTTACAAGGCAGCTTATATACGGAGAGTTGTCCGAGTGGTCGAAGGTGCAGCACTCGAAATGCTGTGTGGGGAAACTCACCTAGGGTTCGAATCCCTAACTCTCCGCCAGAAAGATGCCCACTTAGTTTAAGTGAGCATCTTATTTTTTCGTATAAAATTAAAAGCTCCCTATTCAGGGAGCTTAATTTTATTATCCAAGCAAAAAGTCAGTTACAAGCATTACACAAAAGCCGACAAGCAGGGCATATGTTGCACCTCTTTCGTTGCCGTGTGAATGAGTTTCAGGAATCATCTCATCACTGATAACATACAGCATTGTACCTCCTGCAAAAGCAAGAGCAAAGGGGAGTATGGCAGATGCAACGCTGACGGCAAGATAACCGATAAGAGTACCGATAACCTCGACAAGACCTGTAGCCATTGCACAGATGAAAGTCTTTTTAGGGCTTACACCTGCAGAAAGCATCGGCGCAATTATAACCATACCCTCAGGGATATTCTGCAGTGCAATACCGCCTGCAATTATAAGCGCCTGCGATGAGTCTCCCGAACCGAAGCCGACGCCCGCCGCAATACCTTCAGGCAGATTATGAATAGCAATAGCTGTTACAAATAAGAGCACCTTGCTCAGACCTTCGTTATTATGAGGCTCAATATCTGAGCCTACCAAGCGATGCAGATGAGGTACTAATTTATCAATCAGGTTCAATCCGATTGCACCTGCAAAAATGCCTGCAAGTGTAATAATAATGCCGTATTTTCCGCCGTAATCAATTGACGGTACTATAAGACCTATTATCGCAGCA
>JAGBSR010000085.1 GCA_017631745.1 Clostridia bacterium
ACAAAGAAACTAATAAGCCGTTTGTGCTAAACTTCTATCAAAAAGATTTAGTAACAGGCTTATATTCGTTGTATGAAACTACGACAATATATTATAACACCTCACATCGTACAAAGATATTTGAGGATAATTACGATAACGCAGAATACGCTCAGATATTCAAGGGATGGAGCATAACACCTGATACCGAGGTTGTGATTCCTGAAGGCGGAATTATAGCTGTGAGCGAAGGCTCCCCGTATGAACAAAACTATTACACTGTTTATATTCCGGAGAAAAGAACCTACAAAATCACATTTATTGATTGGGACGGAGATTTACTAGATGAGATAATTATTCCTTACGGAGAGTTACCAAAACCAAATAATCCGACTAGAGAAGAAACAGCTCAGTACTTCTATGACTTTGACGGTTGGAGTCCTGAAATTGTTGCAGTAACAGGTGACGCAGTTTACACAGCTACTTACCTTGCAACATTGAGAACATACACCGTTAAATGGTTAAACGAAGACGGAACAAGTCTTCTCGAAGAAGATATTAATGTATCTTATGGAACAATGCCGTCTTATGACGGAGCGATACCGACAAAACCAAAAACAGCTCAGTATACTTACACATTTGCAGGTTGGCATATTGAGATTTCAGAGGTTACAGGCGATATAGTCTATAAAGCAACTTACACCGCAGAGGTCAACAAGTACAAAGTTACTTGGAAGAACTATGATGGTACAGTGCTTGAAACTGACGAAAAAGTTCCTTATGGTGATATGCCTGAATACAACGGCTCGACACCGACCAAGACCGCAACGGCTCAATACACCTTTGTTTTTGCAGGTTGGGATACAGCCGTATCAGAGGTTACAGGTGATGTTGTTTATACAGCTACTTATACTAACCATATCAGAAGTTACACAATCAAGTTCGTTGATTATAACGGAACAACGCTGAAATCAGAAAGCCTTGAATACGGCTCAATGCCTACAGCACCGACACCGACAAGAGCTTCAACTGATCAATATACTTACACATTCAAAGGTTGGGATAGCACAGTTACAAATGTCGTAGGTGATAAGACATATAAGGCTCAGTACACAGAGACTGTAAGGTATTACACAATCACTTGGAAAGTCGGTAGTCAGACTAAGACGACAAGTTGCGTTTATGGTTCAACGCCTACGCCGCCAAGCGGTTTTGAGGTTGGTGCAAAAATTGTTGATGGTAGCAACACCTATGTTATTTCACAATGGAATGTTTCAACTGTTACAGGAGCAACAACTTATACTGCAATCACTTCTGTAATAAGAAGTGGCACGGTAACGGCTTATGTTTCACAATATGGTGCAAGGTCAAATGGACTTTTCGGAGAGCCTGAATATATGTGGCACTCAAAAGACAACTATGAGTGTAACGCCAACACCTCCAAAGCTTACTACTATATACAGTACTACGGAATGGATTTCAGTGTACTGCAAAATAAAAAGAATGTACAAATAACAGGATTTGAAGTTTTTGTAAGAGCTGGTTGTATGGGTGTTACAAGTGGAAAAACCACTATAACAGGTGCGAATTTATGTACTAACTTAAATACGGAACAAAATACAGGTGATTCATACGACACTTATACAGACTTAGGCGACGGGCACAAATATTGGATTAACGAGGACTCTGCCTTAGTAGGTAGTACAGATTATGTACAGTATAAGTTATCGTCAAATGACTTCCCTAACGCTCTTGATTGGATGAATAACAATATCGACAAAGTTATAAGTGGCATTAATTCAGGTTCGTTTGGTATTAGAATAGGTGGATGTTATGTCAACCTTAAGAATTTAGGTATGACGCTCAATTACACCTACGAAGAATAACGAGGTAGCACTGTGATAATTGATTTAACTTACAGGTTTATGGCACTGTTTTGTAAATCTGCTAATTTAGTATCCTTGTATATTGCCGCCGTGTATTAAAATTTTAATAAATAAAATTTAAGCCGTTACTGTAATATGTAACGGCTTAAATATAAATAAAACACTTGTTTTATGAATTAAAGGAGTGATAATATGTATAGTATTGATTATTATTTTAAAGCCTATTTATATAATTTAATGAAAGTTACAAGTCTTAATATTGCTGCTTTTGTATTAACCTTAGGCAGAGTTTTCGACTGTATTAGTAGAGGTATAAACAATGGCTAATAAAATTACAAAATTAATTAAGAATTATCTTATATATCCGTGTACCGTTATGAGGATTACTCAGAACTATAACGGTAAGACATCGCATTATCCCCATACAACTGGCAATATAAAAGATTATCCATTTGACGAAGGGTGCAAGGATTCGAATAGAGATTATATGTATTGTCCCTGTGACCAAATGAAGGTTATGAGAATTTTCGGTGTAGGGACAAGCGGCACTAATACTATATGGTTAGAAAGTACAAGCCCAGTATATTTTGCTGATGGAACAACTGATTATTTTACAATGCTTGTTACCCATCCTAATGACGACGATTTAAAGGAAATTAAAGTCGGCGATTTGTTCAATAGAGGCGATAAGATTTGTAGAGAAGGCATTAATGGTGCAACGGCAAATCATTTACACATTTCTGGAGGCAAAGGTAAATTCAGTGGAAACGGATGGTCTTGTAATTCGAATGGTAAATATGTCTTATGTACAACAAAAGGCGCGTACAAGCCAGAAAAGTTATTTTACATAGATTTAAAATTTACATCTGTTATTTCAAAAGGCGGAATCGCATTCAAAAACTTGCCCGATTCTGCGTATACAAAAAAATATACACCAGGTAAATATAAAGTTACTGCAGCAGATGTTCTAAGAATCACAACAAAGCCGGCAGCAAAAGGTGGATATAAAAAATTTAACGAATTATCTGATTCTGCTCAGAGTAAGATTAAAAAGCTTAATAATAACAAACCGGCTGATGGCTATGTGAGAGGACTTGAGTTTACAGTAACTAAGGTAGATGATAACTGGGGATATAATAACTCCGGATGGATGTGTCTTGATTATTGCACAAAAATTAATTAAAATATAAAAAGTTTAGGGTAGTACCAAATTTAAGGTTCTACCCTATTTTTTACCAACCACTATTATGTTAATAATACTATGGCTATAATTTGTATAAAAATTTATAATAAAAATAAAAATTGGCGGGGTTAACCCCGCCATAATATAATTTTTTAGAAAGATAAAATGCTACGCTTTTAGCCTTTATTTTTTCATGTTTTTAATAACTAGTTGAACATCTTCATCTGAAGCAGCTTCCATCTTGAATTTATTGAGAGCTTCTCTTGCTTCAGGTACTACACTCTTGTTTGAGCTTTTAGCCATTATTTATTCACTCCTTTGTGAAAATATTGATTTCTTGCGTTTGCAGTATTATTGTGTGCTGTCGAAAGAAATATATTTGTGTAATTATTTTCCTCGCTAGCGGTAATTTCAGGCAGATTTTTTTATTAAATATAGAATATTTTTTGAAATATCCTTGCATAATATACAATTATGATGTATAATTATCAGAAAATTGCTAAGGGAGGTATAATATGTATAATAAACGTCTTATAGATATGCATACACATTCAGATAATTCACCTGATGGTGTGCACTCCCCTATGTATATGTGCGAGCATGCAGTTGCCCGAGGTCTCAGAGGTATCGCTATAACAGATCACTGCGAAATTGATAAATTCATTGAGCATAAATATGCAAGCACTGTTTTTCATTCATTCTTTGAATGCGCGAAAGCGAGAAATGCTTTCGAGGGCCAGCTTCTTGTTCTTATCGGTCTGGAAATCGGACAGCATCTGAGCAATGTAGATTTATGCAAAAAGCTTCTTGATAAATATCCTTACGATTTTGTGCTCGGCAGTGTACACACTCCCAGAGGTATGACTCAGGATATCAAGGAAATTGAATACGATAAGCTTGATGTTTATGAGTTTATGAATAACTATTTTGATGAGCTGACTGAGGTTGCCAATCTTGATTTATGTGACGCCCTCGCTCATATTACCTGCCCTATGCGAAGAATTCAGGGTAAGTATCATATCGATTTTGATTATGGCAGAGTTCAGGAAAGCCTCGACAGATTACTTCTTGCTATAATAAAAAGCGGCAAAGCTCTCGAGGTGAACACTTCGGGACTCAGACAGGATATAGGTCTTATGATGCCTGAAGAAAAAATTGTCAGACATTACCGCGAACTTGGCGGAAAGTATATTACCATCGGTTCAGATTCACACACAGTACACGATATAGGTGCAGGAATTGAAGAAGCTATGAAAATGGTAAAAAGATGCGGATTTGATAAAATAACATTCTATGTCAGCCGACAGGCTATTCAAATTGATATTTAAGAAAGGACGTATAATATGCAGAGTGTAGATTTGAATTTAGGAATAAAAATTGAAAAGAAAACCCTTATAAGTATCACATCGATAATCATAGGCATTATGATTTTTGCAGGAATACTCACTCAGGTTGTACCGACAGGTGTTTATGATGTCGATGCAAGCGGAGCTATTATCAACGGCACTTATCACGAAATACCCAGAGAAGAGGTTGGATACAGCTTCTGGCGAGTATTTATTGCACCTATTGAGTCGTTCATTTATGCAACATCTGATGCAATGACAGGTGTGCTGATTATCTTTGTTATTGTTCTTATCGGCGGTACTTTCCTCATTCTTGATAAGAGCGGCGTGCTCAAATATCTGATGACCGTCATTACCAATAAGTTCTCGAAAAAGAAGTACTCACTTCTTGCTGTTATGATTGCTGCTTGTATGGCACTGAGCTCTTTTGCAGGCATACTTGAAGAGTCTGTTACTCTCGTACCTCTCGCCGTTGCTATTTCACTTTCTCTCGGTTGGGACTCGCTTGTTGGTTTAGGTATCAGCCTTTTATCAATTGCTTTCGGTTATTCGGCGGCAACATTCAATCCTTTTAATGTTGGTATTGTTCAGTCTATGGCTGATATACCTATGTTCTCAGGTGTATTGTTCAGACTTTTAGTGTTTGCAATTGTTTATGCTGTGCTTGCAGGCTTCTTTATTACATATGCCAAAAAGATTGAGAAAGACCCGAAGAAGTCAATTTTCTATGAAAACGACCTCAAGCTCAGAGATAGACTTCTCAATGAAAACGACACCAAAAAGGCTCTTGCTAATCCTAACTTACCCAAGGCTTCAAGAACCTTCGGTTATGCGATGCTCACAGTACTTATTGTAACTGTCTGCTGTCTTGTTGCCAACATCTTCATCGAAAACTCAACAATATCTGATATTATCGGCTATATGCCCCTTGCGTCAATGGCAATCTGCTTTACAGTGGGCGGTCTCAGAGCAGGTTATGTTTCAGGTATCAGAGGTAAAGAGCTTCTCAGCGGCTTTGCGACAGGCGTTAAAACAATACTTCCCGTTGCACCGGTAATTATCTTTATTATCAGCGTGACCTATATCCTCAAATCAGGTATGATTATTGATACGCTTTTGTATTGGGTTTACAATGCTCTTCAGGATGTAAATCCCTATGCATCAATAATTATTATCTTCTTCGTTATATGCATATTCGAGTTCTTTATTGGCAGCGGTTCAGCAAAAGCCTTCCTTCTTATGCCAATACTTCTCCCTCTTGTTGATATGATCGGCATAGGCAGACAGAATCTCATTGTTGCATTCTGCATCAGTGACGGCTTCTGCAATGTCCTCTTCCCCACTAACGGTATTCTTATGATTGCACTCGGTATGATTAATGTATCATATGTAAAATACATTAAAGCAACCTGGAAATTATTTGCGCTTGAGTTTATTGCAGCAATAGGTATTATGCTTTTAGGCACTGCTATAGGGTACTAAAACTAAAAGTAAAAATTAAGAGCTATCTCACTTGGTTGTAAGATAGCTCTTTTTAATTATTTAATTATATAAACTCTCGTTTCATAAGGTCTTGTCATAAAGCCGTTTCTGATAATCTGATTATCCTCGTAGTTGCTCAGCACGAGCTCAGAAGCAGATAAATTGAAGCTGTCGGGAGCCTTGAATGCAATTTCTTTTTCGCTGAAAGAGCACACAACAAGCATCTTCTGATTGCCAAGCTTTCTGATATAAGCGAAAAGCTTGGACGGCGTTTTCAGCATTTCAAAATCACCGTACTTAACAATATCGTTTTCTTTTCTGAATCTGAGAAGCTTTTTATAATAATTGAGAATCGAGTCAGGATTATTAAGCTCGACTTCAACATTTATATCTGTGTAATTCGGGTTGATTTCAAACCAAGGTGTATCAGCTTCGGTGAAGCCTGCATTTTTGGCATCAGACCATTGCATAGGTGTACGGGCGTTGTCTCTTGATGCGTACATACAAAACTTCATTGTTATGCTTTCAGGGATATGTAGTTTTTTGAACATTTCATAGTTGTTGAAAGATGATACATCCTTATATCGCTTGATGTCGGGTATTCTCGGGTTTGTCATACCGATTTCCTGACCCTGATAGATGAAAGGTGTACCGCTTTGACAAATATACATTGTTGCAAGCATTTTACCGCTTTCTGTGCGATACTTTTCGCTACCGTAACGGGAAATTATGCGAGGCTGGTCGTGATTTTCGATATAGTTTGCATTCCATGCAATACCGTAAAGTGACTTCTGCCAGTTGTTATAAACCTTCTTGAGCTTACCTGCTCTGAAGGGTGTAACAATCCAGTTTGTAATAACATTGTCACAGCCCATATGCTCGAAATGGAACATCATATTAAGCAGCTGTCCATCACCCTCTTTGATAAATTCTAAAGCTTTTTTAGGTGTCATCATCGGTGCTTCACCAACAGTAAAGCAATCGTATTCATCATAGACATCCTTAAACTCACGAAGATATTTCTTAAGATTTGGTCCGTTCATATAGTGCTCAATGCCTGTTGCAGTGGGCATCGGGAAGCCGTTGGGCAAACCGGGCTTTTTCGAAATAAAGGTAATAACATCCTCACGGAAACCGTCTACACCCATATCGAGCCAGAAACGGATTATATCCTTTACCTCTTCTCTGACTCTGGGGTTATCCATATTAAGGTCAGGCTGACCTTTTGCAAAAACGTGAAGATAATATTTATCGATTTCCTTACAGTACTCCCATGCCTTGCCCTGGAAGGTTGACAGCCAGTTGTTTGGTTCCTTGCCGGGCTTTCTGCCTTTACGCCAGATGTAGTAATCGTGGTATGGGTTATCCTCGCCTTTTTTGCTTTCTTTAAACCATTGATGCTCGTCTGAGGTGTGGTTTACTACAAGGTCCATAATGACCTTCAGACCGCGTTTGTGTGCTTCATCAAGCAATACCTTGAATTCCTCGAGAGTGCCGTAATCAGGGGAAATATCACGGTAATTTGCAATGTCGTAACCATAGTCGGCATTTGGCGACGGATAAAGCGGTGAAAACCATATAGCATCAACGCCTAAATCTTTAATGTAGTCGAGTTTTGAAATTATGCCCTTGATGTCACCGATACCATCTGAATTGCCGTCACAGAAGCTTCTCGGCCATATCTGATAGACGGACATTTCTTTATACCATTTTCTATCCATACTTATCTCCTTAAAAACATAAGGCTGTTTACCGAAATATAAACAGCCTTATTATAATTTAACTTATTTTGTCTGTGCAGCTTTTCTTGCTTCGATTTCAGCAACAAGCTCTCTCTGACGTTTTTCTGTAAGTGTGTAGAAGAACATGGGAACAGCACAAGCAAACATACTGATAACACCTGAAAGGATAAGAACGTTCCAGAGTGAGTCAGGTGATTTAACGAAGCCTGTTTCAGCGTCAATACCTGCAATGCTCATTGACATAACGCCGATGAATGCACCTACAGCCATACCGATTTTGTTGATGAGTGTCTGCATTGCAAAGCAGATACCCTCGCCGCGTTCGCCTGTTTTCCATTCAAGATAGTCAACGGTGTCACCGATCATAGCGTAGCTCATAATGTTATTAACACCCTGAGGAATACCGAGAAGAACAAGACCGATAGCACTTACGATGAGCTTCCAGGGAGCATCATAACCTACAAAGTACATAATAGCCATTACAACACCGCCGAAGAGGTGAACAAGAATGTATGTATACTTCTTTGTGAATTTCTTAGTAAGCCAGGGAACGAGAACTGATGCAACGAGACCGCCGGGAATTACGAGGAGTGTAATAATACCATATAAGCCTTCATTTTTAAGAATGTACTTTGCGAAATAGAGACCGCCGGTGTATGAATAAACCATTCTTGCGCCGCCGAGTATACCTGAAAGTACGATAAGAAGAAGCTCTTTATTTTTGAAGAGGAGCTTGATGTTATGTGTGAATGAGGGGATATTTTCGTTGGTAGCTGTAATATGTTCTTTTGTGTTTTTGAAGCCGTAGAAGAACATGGGCATAGCAGCAACAACGAATACAACTGCACAGATGAAATATGTCCATTTGAGTGTATCTGCATTAGCCTGAACGCTCTCGTTCATAACAGTACCGATGAATGAGCGAGCAGCTTCTTCAACTGTTGCACCCTGATTTGCTACGATGCCTGCAATCTGCTCAGCCTTATCAACAAGAATCTGATCAAGGTGAGCTTCTGTGTACTTGAACTTAGCTGTAACTGCATCTGTAATAATCGGCACACCTACTGTAACAATACCGGCGCCTACTGTACAAACAAGACGGACAACTGTAAGAATGTTACCTCTGACTGTTGTATCGTTTGTAAGGCAGGTTGCAAGACCCCAATAAGGTACGTCTGCAACAGTGTAAACTACTGACCAGATAACATAAAGAACGGAAATTACGGCAAATGTCCAAATAGCTTTTGCTTCAAAAACGGGAAGGAAGCAAAGGATTGTGCAAATACCGATAGGAATAGCCATCCACTTGAGATAAGGGCGACATTTACCCCATTTTGTTCTTGTTTTGTCAACGATTGAGCCCATAATAGGATCGTTGAAAGCGTCAAATACACGGGTTGCAAGCATAAGGAATGCAACTGCAACAGCGCCCTCCATAGCACCTACCTTAACGCCTTCACCACCGAAAAGAAGTGCGTCAGTCATGAAAACTGTAAGATATGAACCGATGATTGTACAGATGAAGTTCTGGCCAAAACCGGCAACGCCGTATGCAACGGCTTCTTTCGGCTGCACGCCCTTGCCGGGTGTTGTGCCGAAAAGCTTGTGAAGTAAAGATGTAATCTGCATTTTTACCTTCTCCTTTATTTTATGATAATGGATATTTTAACATATCTGCTGTAAAAAGGCAAGGTTTTTAACAGTTTATTATAAAATTTAATGCTGTTAATAAATACAAAAAACGCCGACGTAATAAGACGGCGTTTTAAAATTTTAAAATCCCAATAAACCGAAAAGTCCGTATGAAAGAGCTGAAATTATTACTCCAGCAATAAGTACACCTAAAGCAATAACAGGCAGTGAATGTTTAATGCGGATATCCAGTAAATCAGCAACTAATGCACCTGTCCAGGCGCCTGTGCCGGGTAAAGGTATACCGACAAAAATCAGCAAGCCCCATAAGCGATATTTCTGAACCTTGTCGGCTTTTCTTATGGATCTGGCTTCAAGACTGACGATTGTATTTTCAACCTTCGGTATTTTCTTAAGCAGGCTGAATATCTTTCTGATGAACAACAGTATAAACGGAATCGGCAGCATATTGCCTATATAGCAGATTGCAAAAGCCTTGAAAAAGTCAATCTCCATAAGCTTTGCAGCTATAAGACCGCCCCTGAGCTCGAGAATTGGCAGCATGGAAATGAAAAAAGCTATAAACTCAGGAGATATCTTATCCCCTAACAGATTAACAATATATTCAGCAATAGTTTCGGACATATTATTGCTCCTTTGCTGTGCGGTTATTGTCGAGATAGCTTTTAGCTTCTATAAGAATAAGCTTATCGTTTTCATAGTTGAGAGTTGCCATAGCCTCATTATAATCAAACCAGCCGCACTCCTCAATCTCTTCAACCTGCAAAGTGTATTGCTTCTCATTGGTTTTTGCAAGAAAAATCGAAACAGATTTCTCTATTTTACCTTGAATGGTATAATCAGATTTCTTTACGAAGCCCGGTAATATTTCAATATTGAGACCTGTTTCCTCGAGGACCTCTCTGATTGCGGTTTCCTCATCGGTTTCTCCCGGTTCAACGTGACCCTTAGGAAAGCCCCAATGGGCGCTTCTGCGGTTACGGATAAGAAGATATTTAAGCTTATTTTCTTCCTCTCTGAAAATAACAGCACCGCAGGATCTTTCGAAAAGACAATCAATGGTATAACCGTTTTTACCCTCGGCGAAATCTATAGCCGATTTGATATCATTTACAATAAATCTTGTGCTTTTTGGTGCAACGACCCAAACGACACCCTTACCGCCGTTTCTTTTAACAATAGCAATAACTCGACCGTCAAAGTTTCTGACCGGGTGGTTGATACCCATAATATAAGCGCATTGAACGGTGTTTTTTCTTGTCTTGTGGTCTTCAATAATGCCGTAATTAAGCTTATATTTGAAGCCGAAACGGTTGTTGTAAGAGTACATCGGAGAGGTAACACGTACTTTGACGAATCTACCTAACATTGTGTATCCCCTTTTTACAAAATGCAGCTTTAACAGCACTAAAGGGTAACCCCATACTAAGCTGCATAGAATATATGAAATCATTATACATTCTTTTTTGTTGTATTTCAAGAGATTTTTTTAAAAAATATATTTAGTTGAAGATTAATTCTTTCATAATTTGTAAATAAAAATATAACATTTATACAAGACAGTTGTCCATTAGTATACAAAGTGCTATAATATGTTTATTAATTATCATAATTTTGAGGCGTTTAAAATGAAAACACTATTTCTGAGCGATCTTGACGGTACATTTTTAAACAGCAACGGAGAAATTTCTGAAAATTCCCGCAGAATAATTTCTCAGCTTATCGATAAAGGCGTGCTGTTTACTGTTGCAACTGCAAGAACCTACGCCACTGTAATGCAGATGTTTAAGGGAATTAACCTGCCCTGTCCTCTTGTACTTATGAACGGTGTTACCTTGTACGACCCTTCAAAGAAAAAGATAATTTCAAGCAATCCTATTCCTACGGAGCTCGGAAACAGAATTATTGCAGAATTCAGAAAAAGAAACATTGAGCCTATGCTTTATTTTCAGCAGGGCGAAACTCTTGAGATTTATTATTCCGTACTCACTAACGACTATCAGAGAGAGTATGTTGCACAGCGCACTGATTGCAACGGTAAAAAGTTCATCTGCTCACCTGAAGGTGTTTCTATCGAAGGAAGAAATCTTGTTTATATAGTCTGCCTTGACTTTTATGAAAATATCAAGGATGTTTATGAGGCTGTGTCTGAATTTGAAGATGCACACTGTATGTTTTATAAGGACAACTATTCCGATATGTACTTTCTGGAAATCATCACCAGAACAGTGTCTAAAGCAAGCGGTGCTCTGCAGGTAAAAGAAGCGGTCGGTGCAGACAGAATGATAGCTTTCGGCGACAATCTTAACGATATTCCTCTGTTTGAAGCAGCTGATGAAGCATATGCTGTCAGTAATGCTCACGACGATCTCAAAAAGCTGGCAACAGCCGTTATAGACTCAAACGATAGTGATGCGGTAGCTCGGTTTATTCTTGAAAAATACAACAAATGCGAAATTCAATAAGTTCAAATATAAGGAGAAATACATTATGAGAAAAACGGACGTTAGAGTAATCAGAACCTATGAGCAGCTTACTGCAAGTCTAATTTCATTGCTGACATCAAAGACTTTTGAAGAACTTTCGGTTTCGGAAATATGCGACACTGCGGATGTTCACAGAGCAACCTTCTACAAACATTTCAACGATAAATATGAGTTTCTTAACTTCTGCTTCGATAACGAGCTTGCTAAAATCGGCTTTGATGTTCCGGAGTCGGAACGTACAGTTGAAAGCATTAAGGAAAACTTTATGTATTTTATAAGAGCTACCTTTGAATTTGTCTGCAGTAAAAAAGCATTTTTCTCAATTATGCTTTCTAAAAAGTTTTCAGTTACACTCGGTGCTTCCTTTACAGCAGCAGTACACAACTACTGTCTTGAAAAAATCAAGGTTATACTCCCCGACACAAGTTCTGAAAGAGCTGAACTTTTCGCAGCTTTTTACAGCAATGCTTTCATTGGTGTGGTAACACACTATGCAAAAAATGCTGACAGCTATCCCCTTGAAGAGGTTTACGATTTTCTTGAAAACAGAGTTGACGAGCTTTGCGCTTCATATGTAAAACAGTATCTTAACAAATAAAAGAAGTCGGCGGATTAATCGCCGACTTTTCTGTCATAATCATCAAGGAAATTATAGGTTTCATCACCTTTGTGATAGCCTATAACCGTTTCAAGATTTACATTATGCACACTCTTAAAAATATTCATATCAATATACGGGCTGATTTTTCTGAACTGAGAAATCAGCTCTTTCATTTCTTTTCGCTTTGAAAGAAGCTCCTGATCAGACTGCTGTTCGTTTTTGGCTGTAAAGCTGCAAGCGCACTCAAGAAACTTAAGGTCATTATATCTAACCCAGGCTCTGATGTCTGCTTCGCGTACCATATAAAGAGGTCTTATAAGCTCCATTCCCTCAAAGTTTGTGCTGTGGAGCTTTGGCATCATGGTTTTAACTTCCGCACCGTAAAGCATACTCAGAAGAATTGTCTCGATAACATCATCAAAGTGATGACCTAACGCGATTTTATTGCAGCCTAGAAGCTTGGCATTTTTATAAAGATGTCCGCGTCTCATTCTCGCACACATATAGCAAGGTGAGTTTTCAATATCCACCACATAATCAAAAATGCGGGCATCAAAAATCTGAATCGGTACATCTAGAAGAGCCGCATTATCGATAATTCTTTGTCTGTTTTCAGGTGAATATCCGGGGTCGAGAACGAGATATTTAGCCTCAAAGGGAAAATCGCTGTGCTTCTGAAGATGCTGAATGCACTTCGCCAGAAGCATTGAGTCTTTACCGCCGGAAATACAAACAGCGATACAGTCTCCTTCTTTTATAAGCTGATATTCATTTATACCTGCAATGAACTTTTTCCAGATGTCTTTGCGATACTTTTTATAGATACTACGCTCGACCTCAATATGCTTTTCCATGTTTTTCACCTGTAAAACAGTGCAGATGGAAGACCACCTGCACTGCCCTTTTCAGTTGTCTTTACCGTTAATTTTAAATAGCACTTTAAGAATACCTCTCAAAGCCTTGGGACTCCACACAACTACTTTCACTGAAATACCTCCCATACCTTATCTCTGGCACGATGTAACGCCTAAGATTACAAGCATAACTGCGAGGATAAACAGCATTATCTTCACAGGAAAGCACAAAGCCAGGAGGATACCCGCACCGAAAGCTGTGAAAACTAAGCCCTTCGGACAGCCTCTGTTGTGAGCCACGCTATCACCCCGCCTGATTATTAAGCATTTCTCAGCTCAATATCATTATACGGGAAAGAAGATATTTTGTGATAAAAGTGTTATACATCCCATTTTTTATTGTCTTTTATTTCAGAAAGAATTGCTTTATAGCTTTCGTGTCTGCTGGTACTAATTTCACCGCTTTGAATAAGCTCACAAATCCTACAACCTTTGTCGCCGATGTGTCGGCAGCCGGTAAATCTGCACTCATCGATATGCTCTGAAAACTCTCTGAAATAATATTGTAATTCATCGGAATAAATTCTGTTATCTACCGTAAAATCAATGCTCGAAAATCCTGCTGTATCAATTACAAGACCATCACCTACGGGGAAAACCTCGGCCTGTCTGGTAGTATGTCTTCCTCTGCCGAGCTTATCGCTGATTTCACCTGTCTCAAGCTGAAGATTACCGCTTAAGGCGTTTATAAGAGTTGACTTTCCTACACCTGAGTTGCCCGTAAAGGCACAGAGACAGCCGCTGAGCTCATTTTTAATATTATCAAGCTCGCTGTGGTCTTCAACCGAAAAGCTATAAACTTTATAACCTGTAGTCTCATAAACCGCTTTTAATTCATCGTGGTTTGCGAGATCGGTTTTAGTAATAACAACAACCG
The DNA here is from genome assembly GCA_017631745.1 of Clostridia bacterium. GTDB lineage: Bacteria > Bacillota > Clostridia > Oscillospirales > Acutalibacteraceae > UBA6857. The sequence continues at coordinate 14,150 of JAGBSR010000085.1, forward strand.
GAGTTATGTTATTCTTTTCAGCAAGCACGGTCATTTTATCAATGATCACAGTATTGGGCTTAGGCTTTGCAGCTGATACAACAATAAAAAGCTTATCAATATTAGCAACAGGCGGACGGATAAGAAAGTTCTTTCTTTCATATATCTCATCGATTGTGTTTTCTTCGTCGTTTCTAATAGTTACTGAAACCTTGTCGCCTGCAAGAGGGGTAATCCTTTCTTTACGGAATTTACCTTTTGCCTTGCATTCAAAAACACCTTCGTCAGTTCTTACATAATAGAATCCGCCTATGCCTTTAAGAATTACACCATCAATAGCCATATGCTTCGTCGTATTCTTCGTCATCTGAGGGTACTTCGAGAGTAGGCTCAAACGCGTCAGTATCGGGTTCTTTTGTTGTTGACTGAGTGGGTGATTCTGTGGGCTTAGTAGTGCTTTCAGTTGTTGAAGCTGAGGTGGGCTCAGTTGTTGAAGGCTCAGTAACAGGTTCTGTTGTAGGCTTTGTGGTTGAGGGTTTTGTGGTGTCTTCTGTTGTATCGTCATCAGATGATTCTTCCTCGTCTGTTGACTCTTCATCAGTTGTTTCTTCAGGAAGCTTACCTGTACTTACATAAACTGCAACGCTTGTACCGGGAGTTACTTTTTCACCAATAAATTCGTGACCGATAATTCTGCCGACAGGTTCAGCACTCGGACGGTACTCTGTGCGTGATGAATCAAGTCTGAGACCGATTGATTCAAGTTTTTCTTTTGCCTGATCAATTGTAAGACCAACAAGATTTGGCACTTCGACGGGTTCAGTTTCTTCGTCTGTTGCAACATAAATTGTAATCTCAGAGCCCTTTGCAACCATCTTATTTCTTGCCGGTGAGGTTCTGATTACTGTGCCGATTTCTTCGTTGCTGTATTCACTGACGATAACAACATCGAAGCCCTTTCTCTTGAGAACATCAGATGCTGATGTAGCTTCGTAGCCATATACATCGGGCACTTCAACTGTGGCATCTGAACCTGAAATATAAACCTTGATTACTGTGTCAGCGGATACCTTGCCTGACGAGGGCTCCTGTCTGATAATAATACCTGATTCCTTATCACTGTCATAATCGATAATGGGCTCAAAGTTGAGATATGAGTATTCTTTAGCAGACATAACCTCGTTGTAGAAATTAAGACCTACTAAATTTGGTACATCGATTTTATCTGATGCAGGCTTGAACATAACAATAAGCGCTACAGCAAATACAACAAGAGCAGCAAGAACACTTGAAAGAATAGCGATGGTCTTAGTTTTATTCTTGTCTTCAAATTCAAATTCATCGTCATATTCGTTGTCATCTACGGGCTCGATTGCTTTGGGCTCCACGTGGACTGTCTCATTAACAGGCTTAAAAGCAGGCTCATCTGCAATAACAGCAGGAGCTTCATTGAAGCTATAGCCGAAAATAATTGCAGGATTGCTCTTATATGAAGTGATATCTGTAAGCATCTCATTTGCAGACTGATATCTTTCTGAGGGAAGCTTCTGCATAGCGTGGATGATGATCTCTTCAAGACCCTCGGGAATACTGCTGTTAATTTCACGGGGTCTTACAGGGTCGTTCTGGAGCTGCATAAGTGCAACCGATACAGCATTATCCGACTGGAAGGGAAGCTTACCTGTGAGCATTTCGTAAAGAATAACGCCTGCTGCATAAAGGTCTGTTCTTGAATCTGTGATGCTGCCTTTTGCCTGCTCCGGGCTGATATAATGCACTGAGCCGATAGCTCCGTCTGTCATTGTGCGGGTAGCATTTTCACTGATACGGGCAATGCCGAAGTCTGTTACCTTAATAGTACCGTCGGAGATAAGAAGAATATTCTGAGGCTTGATATCTCTGTGAACAATACCCTTATCGTGAGCGTGCTTGAGAGCACGGAGAATCTGAGTGATGAAGTAGAGCGCTTCTCTCTGGTCTACAACACCCTGCTGAGTGATGTAATTTTTAAGAGTTATACCCTCGACATATTCCATAACGATATACTGAATAGCGTCACCGAAGCTTACATCGAAGACCTTAACGATATTCGGATGTGATAAAACAGCAACAGCTTTTGATTCGTTTCTGAATCTGCGCTTGAATTCCTCGTTTGCAAGATATTCTGACTTGAGAATTTTAACTGCAACTATTCTGTGGTCGATATTATCAAATGCTTTATATACAACGGCCATACCGCCAACGCCGATGACCTCCATAATTTCATATCTGCCGTCAAGGCGCTTACCTACATAATTTTCCATATATCCGTCACCTTACCCTTTCATAACCACGGCTGTAATATTGTCAAAGCCGCCCTTTTCGTTTGCCGCCATTATGTATTCATCGCAAAGCAGCTCGAAATCGGTACTCTTATAAATTTCAAATAATTCTTCTTCGCTGAGCAGACCGCTGAGGCCGTCACTGCACAGAAGAAGAGCCTCACCCTCGAATATGTCAGTAAAATCAAAATCAATCTCAATTTTCTCTTCAATACCGAGAGCTCTTGTAATAATATTTTTCTTAGGATAATTTTCGAATTCTTCCTGAGTTATCTGACCGCTGTCGAGCATTTCCTGAGCAAGAGAGTGGTCTTTTGTTATCTGAGTTATTCCGTCTGAGGTAATTTTATAAACACGGCTGTCGCCTACATGAGCAATACAAGCCTGATTATCCTTCACAATTGCTGCGGCAATGGTTGTACCCATACCCTGAAACTCTGTATCTGTATAGCTTCTGTCATTAACAATAACATTAGCTGTGGTAATAGTCGATAAAAATATATTTTCAAAGGAGTATACGGGCATAAGCTTGTTATAGCATTTTCTGATTTTATCGCTGATCATTTCAGTTGCAAGAGCACTGGCAATCTGACCGCCTCTCACACCGCCCATACCGTCACAGACAACTGCCCAGGCTGTACCGTCGTCAAAGGTACCGAAGTCAAAGCTGTCTTCGTTTGCCGAGCGCACCTTACCTATGTCGGTATTACCTTTTATTATCATAAAATCACTCCTTATTATTGGGTCCTTCGCCTCGTCTTAGCTGACCGCAAGAGGCGTTTATATCACTGCCGAGAGTTCTTCTGACAGTTACATTTATGCCGTACTTTTCAAGAGTTCTGATAAAGCCGGCAATTCTGCTATCGCTACTTTTGATGTAATCTCTTTCCTTTACGCTGTTAACGGGTATAAGATTTACGTGACAGAGCATACCCTTGAGCCTTTTGCCGAGCTCTCTTGCGCACTCGTCGCTGTCGTTGACACCGCTTATCATTGCATACTCAAAGGAAATTCTCCTTGAAGTTGCCTTGGTGTAATCTCTACAGGCTTTCAGAAGCTCATCAATATTCCATCTGTCGTTGACAGGCATAGTGTTGCTTCTGATTTCGTCATTAGGTGCATGTAAGGAAACGGAAAGTGTAAGCTGAAGCTTCTTTTCCATAAGCTTATAAATACCTGTAACAACACCGCAGGTTGAAAGAGATATGTTTCGCATTGAGATGTTAAGTCCGTTTTCATCTGAGATAAGGCTTAAAAATCTCATTACATTATCAAAATTATCAAGCGGCTCGCCAACACCCATCATTACAATATGAGATATTCTTATGCCAAGATCGCGCTGAGCAGTATAAATCTGAGAGAGTATCTCTGAGGGTGTGAGATTTCTTACAAAGCCTGCTATACCTGATGCGCAGAATTTACAGCCCATCTTACAGCCGACCTGACTCGAAACGCAGATTGTATAGCCGTATTTATACTTCATTACAACCGATTCTATGAGCTCGCCGTCATTTAATCTGAAAAGATATTTAACTGTATCATCATACACCGAAACCAACTTTTTTTCAATAGTACAATTGTAAATATCATACTTTTTTTGCAAAGATGCTCTTAAATCCTTTGATATGTTTGTCATTTCATCAAAGGACTCTGCCCCGTGCTTATGAAGCCAGGAATATATCTGACCTGCCTTGAAGCTTTTTTCTCCGATAGCTGTCATTTCGTCCTTCAATTCCTGAAGTGTAAGTGATTTAATATCAGTCATTTTTATCATCTCTTTCCAGGCAAGCTATAAAAAATCCGTCGCTTTGATTTTTGTGCGGCATAAGTGTTACACAGCAACTATCCTTATCTGAAAATACGGGCACAGCCTTGAAATTGCAGTGATTTTCAAGGAATTTTGCAACTACATTCTCGTTTTCAGCCTTAGATAAGGTGCAGGTAGAATATATGAGCCTGCCGCCGTTTTTAACGTATTTCGAAGCGTTGTCAACTATGGCATATTGTATCTCGGGTAAGTCTGATAAGTCGGCTTCACTTTTATATTTGATTTCGGGCTTTCGTCTTATGATACCGAGACCTGAGCAGGGCACATCGCATAAAACCCTATCAGCAAGACCTAATTCACCGTTAAATACACTCGCGTCTCCTACCCCGCCGATTATTGACTTTAAGCCTAATCTTTCGGCACCCTTAACAATAAGTGAAACTCTGTTTTCATATATATCAAAGCAGAGCACCTTACCTTTATCGTTCATAGTTTCTGCAACTGTATAGGCTTTGCCGCCAGGGGCTGAGCAAAGGTCAAAAACAATGTCGTTTTCTTTTGCTGAAAGAGCCTTGGCACAAAGCTGTGAGGCCATATCCTGCACATGATAATAGCCTTTTTTGAATGATTCGAGTTTTTCTATATCGTGACCATTAAGATTAATTTTAAGAGTGTTTTCATTATATGTCTTTTCGCAATCAACACCCTCACTTACGAGTATTGTCATAAGCTCATCATCAGTAATCTTAGTGTTATTTACCCTGATAAACGTATCTGCACCGCCGAGAGACGCCTCAAGGAAAGCGGCAGAGTCCTCATAGCCGTATTCATTAATCCATTTTTCAACGAGCCATAAAGGACAGGAATATTTTACACTGAGATATTCGCTTTTGCTGCAATTTCCGGGCAGTGCTACCCCACCCTTTGCAACCTTGCGTAGCACAGCATTGATAAGACCCGAAGCATAGGAAGCACCGTTTTTCTTTGAAAGCTTTATACTTTCGTTAACAGCCGCACTGTCGGGCACCTTATCCATATAAAGAACCTGATAAGCTCCCATTCGCATTATCGTAAGAACCTCGGGTTTAAGCTTTTTAAGAGGCTTTGAAAGATAAAGACTGAGCTGATAGTCAATTGTCAGCTGTCTTTCAATAACGCCGTAAAACAGATTAGACACAAAAGATTTATCTCTTGTGTCGAGGTCTGATTTTGATAGTATGCCGTCTAGAGCGAGATTGGAAAACGCCTCGTCTCTATAGGTTTTCATCAATGCTTCAAAAGCGATCTGTCTTGGATTTGACATATATTTTATCCTTTAATTTCGTCTGTTTCTTGTTCTGAGTATCAATCTGAGAAGAGACATAATTGACACAAGAAGTGCCGCAACATAGGTCATAGCCGCTGCAAAAAGCACTTTTTTGGCTTTGGGTACTTCATCAGTAAAAAGCATTTCTGTTTCTTCAATTACAGAAATAGCCCGTCTGCTGGCATTAAATTCAATTGGCAGTGTTACAAGCTGGAAAACCGTAACCGACGCAAAAAGAATAATACCGATATCGACGAGTATGCCGTAGCCTAAAAAATAACCGAAGATTGCAAGATAAAAGCCTACAGTTGAGCCGATATTTGCAACAGGTAAAATGAAGTTTCTGACTTTAATGGGCACATAATTCTGAGCGTGCTGTGCAGCGTGTCCAGCCTCGTGGCAAGCAATACCTATTGAAGCGATAGATGTACCCGAAAAGACCTCCTGAGAAAGTCTTATAACATTTGCTCTCGGATCATAATGGTCAGAAAGCTTGCCGCCAACAGGCTCAATTCTTACATCTCTGATGCCATAATATTCGAGCACTCTCGCTGCCGCCTGAGCACCTGTAAGACGCTTGTTATTAGGAATTTTTGCCATAGCGGCGTAAGTCTTTTTAACATTGATCTGAGCAATCAATGAGATTATAAGTGCAGGTACTACTAAAATTAAATAATAGTAATCATACCAAAACATAATTTACCTTCTTTCACTGACCTAAAACAGTACCCTTTTCAATAGTGTAGCCGTTAAGGAAGGCTGAAGCTTCCATACGTTTTTTTCCTTCAAGCTGCACTGTTTTAAGCTCAACACAATTTCCGTCACCGCAGCAAACAATAAGCTTACCGTTTGAATCGACGACTTCTCCGCATTTATTATTTGCTTTTTTATCCGATAAAACCGCTGAATGTATCTTCAAGGTTTTGCCACCGAGAGTTGTGGATGCACCGGGCCAGGAATAAAGTCCGCGGATTTTATTGTGAATTTCAAAAGCTGACTTACTCCAATCTATTGCGCTCATATCTCTTGTGAGAAGTCCTACATGAGTTGCTTCTTCTTCATTCTGCACAACGGGATTGAGTTGACCCTTTTCGAGCATATCGATTGTTTCCATAAGTGTTTCTGCACCGAGAGGAGCAAGTATTTCGTACATTCTTTCGGTTGTATCATTGATTCCGATTTTGCACTTTTTGATATGTAAAATATCGCCTGTGTCAACGCCGTCATTCATCTGCTGAGCTGTGACGCCTGTTTCTTCATCACCGTTTAAAACTGCATAATGAATAGGTGAAGCACCTCTGTATTTAGGCAGAATTGAAGCGTGAATATTAATGCAACCATATTTGGGGTATGTAAGAAAATCGTGAGGTAAAATTTTACCGTAAGCCACAACAACCACAAGGTCGGGCTTTATTTCTTCCAATATTTCAGTACCCTTGCCGTTCCTGAGAGAAACAGGCTGATAAACTGTAAGTCCGTGCTTTAAAGCTTCAACCTTAACATCAGGCGGTGTAAGCTCCTGCTTTCTGCCAACGGGCTTATCAGGCTGACAGAAAACACCGACAATCTCGTGCTTCGATGCAACGAGAGCCTTTAAGCAGTCAACGGAAAAGTCGGGAGTACCCATAAATGCTATGCGCATAGATTAATCATCCTTTCCGTTTCTTTCTGCAAGAATTTCATCAGCTGTGAGCTCTTTAGTTTCAAAATCGATATATAAATTTCCGTCAAGGTGGTCAATTTCGTGGCAGAAGGCTCTTGCTTTAAGCTCTGTGCCTTCATAAAGTCTCCACTGACCCTTTCTGTTCTGAGCTCTGAGCTTAACATAGTTAGGTCTCTTGACAATGCCGAATCTGCCGGGAAGTGACAGACAGCCCTCCTGACCCTCCTGCTCACCTGAAACTTCGATGATTTCGGGGTTGATGAGCTCCATAAGACCGTCACCGACATCAATAACAATTGCGCGTCTGAGCACACCGACCTGCACAGCTGCAAGACCGACACCCTCAGCCTTATCCATTGTGTCCTTCATATCATCAAGAAGCTGCCAGAGCTTTTCGTCGAACTTGACAACAGGTCTGCTTGTCTTTCTGAGAACATCGTCACCTAAGGTAACTATTTTTCTGATTGCCATATTTATCCTCCGTTATATAAGGTTTTCGGGGTTGATATCTGCGCTTACACTTACATCGGCATATTTTTTATCTTTGCCGAAGGATATCAGAAGCCCGCTTAGCATATTTCTGAATCGTTTGTTGTTTTTACATTTTATAATTATTCTGTATCTGAATTTGTTATTTACTTTTGAAAGTCTCGGAGGCATAGGTCCGAGAACTATAATTTTTACATCTTTATATTCATCGGCAGTGGTACTTTTAAGCTTTAAAAGAAAATCTCGGGATGCATTCATTGCCTTGACTTCATTTTCGCTGACGAAGCAAACAGAGCACATATCACAGTAAGGAGGATATACCATTGCCTTCCTGATAATGATTTCATTGTCGTAAAATCCGTCGAAATCCTGCTGCTGAGCAAGTCTGATTATATGATTTTCAGGAGTCAGAGTCTGAATAACAGCCGTGCCTTTATTTTTACCGCGTCCGCTTCTGCCGACAACCTGAGTCAACAAGTCGAAGGTACGCTCCTGACTTTTGAAATCATCGTTGTTGAGCTGCTGATCGGCATTGATAACGCCGACAAGTGTAACATTTTCAAAGTTAAGACCCTTTGCCACCATCTGTGTACCCAGCATAATATCATATTTACCCTCACCGAATTCGATGATGTTTTTTTCAAATAAATATCTTGATGAGGTTGAGTCTGTATCCATTCTGAGAATTCTTGCTTCGGGAAGAAGCTCCTCAATTTCTTTCTCTATTCGCTGTGTACCGTAGCCTGCATATCTGACATCTTCTTTGCCGCATTCGGGACAAACCTTTGTAAAAGGCACCGAATAGCCGCAATAATGGCACATCAGACGGTTGTTTGCACTGTGATATGTCAGCGATATGCTGCAAGACGGACAAGTTACAACACTTCCGCAACTGTCACAAGCGACAAAGGTATTATAACCTCGGCGGTTGATAAGCAGAATAGATTGTTTTTTATCTTCGAGATTTTTTTCTAATCTTTCAAGAAGCTCTGAGCTGAGGTTGTATTTGTTACCTGCTTGTCTCTCAGCCTTCATATCAATAACGCTGACATCGGGTAAAACAGCAGAGCCGTATCTCTCGGGCAATACCTCAAGGTCATATTTCCCTCTTTTTGCTGAAGCATAGCTTTCAATTGAGGGAGTAGCTGAAGATAAGAGAAGCAATGCGTTATGCTTTCCTGCTCTGTATCTTGCCACATCTTTAGTGTGATATTTCGGTGAAGATTCGGATTTATAGGTATGCTCCTGTTCCTCGTCAATAACGATAAGACCGATATTATCAAACGGTGCAAATACAGCTGAACGGGTACCGACAACAATTTTAACTACGCCGTCTTTTACCCTCTTATATTCGTCTCTTCGTTCACCTGCCGACAAAGCACTGTGAAAAATTGCAATTTCACTGCCGTATCTTCCCTTAAAGATAGCCATCATTTGCGGTGTAAGAGAAATCTCAGGTACCATAACGATAACCTGTCTGCCTTCTTTTATAACTTCATCAATAAGCGACAGAAAAACAGAGGTTTTGCCACTTCCTGTGATACCGTAAAGCAGAGAAACTCCCCCGCCTGAATGATATTTTTCAAGCAGATTACCAAAGGCTTTTTGCTGATTTTCAGTTAATGATATCTGCTTCTTAGCATTTTTATCGACTAACTGTGTTTCAGGGGTACGGTAAACAGTAACATCTTCAATTTTAATGTAATTTTTCTTTGAAAGTGTATTGATTACAGCCGATGTAACACCTGTAAAATAGCATATTTCCTTAACGCTCAGCTGACCCATATCCCACAAAGCATTCATAACCGACTCTTGCTTTTCTGTCAGCTTGATGCTTTCAGCCTGCTCTCTTGTGATAATTGCCGATGCCGTTTTTACAGAAGCATCATCCATAGCTTTCTCAGCTGTGTAGCTTTTAATCACAAGGTTTTTCAGCAAAAGCCTGTCAATTATTCCGCAATCTTTGCTGAGTCCCAAAGCATTATAAATCTGACTTTTATCGGCAAAATCCTCTAATGTAAGCATATAGTCATAGACCTGCTTTTCAATATCAGATAATTTTTCAGCCTCTTTTGTTGCAACAGCAAGATATTTTATATCAGTCTTATAGCCGTACCCTGCCGGAAACTGTACTTTAATTGCCTCGTAATAGGTACAGAAGGTTCTGTCTTTGAGAAACTCGGCAATTTCAAGATTTTCAGTAGAAAAGAAAGGTTCATCACCAAGAATGTTGATAATATCCTTATATCTGATATTATCCTGCTTTTCGGCAAAGCCGAATATTACGCCCTGCCTTTTTGCCACCTTACTTCTGCCGAATGGAACAAGAACTCTTGAGCCTTTTTTTGCTTTTTCTTTTAAATAGTCAGGTATTGTATAACTGTAGAAAATGTCAAAATGATATGCAACATTTTCTACCGCAACCAAAGCAACGGATTGTTCCATATCATTTCACTTCCTTACTTATATATATCTGATTTCTTCAGGTTCGCTGAGTACAAGCTTA
>JAGBSR010000086.1 GCA_017631745.1 Clostridia bacterium
CGGCATTCCCACATAGTCTCTTCGCTCTTTGCAAAGACAGCCTGCATCTCAACGTTGTTGAGAAGAGCTCTGTATCTCTCTTCGTGGCTCTTTTCGATAGCGGCTACCATTCTGAATTTAGCAGCGATTTCTGCAAAGCCCTCTTCTTCAGCTTCCTGAGCCATACGGTCATACATATCTGTCCATTCGTAGTTTTCGCCTGCTGCTGCAGCTGCAAGGTTTTCTGCTGTATCACCAAGCTCGCCTAAAAGCTTGAACCACATCTTAGCGTGTTCTTTTTCGTTATTGGCTGTCTGCTCAAAAATAGCAGCAATCTGCTGATAGCCCTCTTTCTTAGCCTTTGAAGCAAAATATGTGTATTTATTTCTTGCCATGCTTTCGCCTGCAAATGCTTCAAGGAGATTTTTTTCTGTTTTTGTGCCTTTGAGTTCCATTGTAATTTCCTCCATATTGTAATAATATTTTTATTAAAGTCAGCTTCTGCTGACTATTTTACTTTATCATTATCGGTGCGTTTTGTCAACTTTAATCAGCCAACTTCTTTTAAAACCTTCTGCATTACTCTGTTTGCAACAGGTATAGCATGAGTGTATCCGAGACCGCCGTTTTCAAGGCAAACTACAATAGCATAGGGGAAGCCTGCCTTATTGCTGAAGCCTACAAACCAGGCGTGGCTCTTACCGTTTGAAACCTCAGCCGAGCCTGTCTTACCGCACATTTCAAGACCCGGGAATTTGTTGTCGCTGTAGTAATTCTTTACATTTGAGCGAAGAAGCTTTTTGATTTTTTTCGCTGTTTCTTCACCGAGCTTTATGTTGGTATTAACCTTGCTTTTTACATCCACAATTTCAGAGGACTCCTCGACTATATATGGAGTCATCGCCTTGCCGCCGTTGGCAATTGCGCCCATAAACATAAGCATCTGACTGGGGTTAACGAGAGTAGTATACTGTCCTATACCTGCCCAACCGAGGTCAAGCTTGGTGCTGTCTGATACATCAAAGGTGCTTCTGACTGTTTTAGCCTTGCTGATAGTCACATTCTTACCGAAGCCGAGAGCTCTCACTGTTTCCGTGAGTTTTTCTTTGCCAACCTCATTGGCAAGCTCTGAAAATACGCTGTTGCAGGAAACATTCAGTGCTCTTTCAAAGCTGAGACTGCCGTGCACACCGTTGCAGATAACGTCCCCTTTGCCGAAGGTCTTTTTACCCGTACACTTGAAGGTTCTCGAATAAAGATCAGGGATATTTTCAATAGCGCAGATAGCTGTAACCACCTTAAAGGTTGAGCCGGGAGTGAAGACGCCCGATATAGCTCTGTTCATATAGATACCGTTGTATTTGCCTGTTGTGTTGGTGTCGATATCCTTGGGTTTGTTCTGGGGGTCATAGGTTGGTGCAGACACCATACATACTACCTCGCCCGTCTCGTAATTATACACTATAACAGTACCCTTGTTGCCGTTCATAGCGGCATAGGCCTCAGCACAGACATCAGCATCTATTGTCAGCTTTATATCCACACCCTCATCGCTTGAAAGAGTACCGTAGATACCGTCTACAAAGTTATAGCCGATAAGATTTGAACGATAGAGCGTCTGCACGCCTGTGGCAATGTACCCTGCCGAATCTCCCACCACATGAAGAGTGGAAAGTCGCTTGTTGTAGTTCGAATTGTAAACACGTTTTCCTTTTTCTGTGGAAACTAAAATTTCGCCGTCGCTGTCATAAATAGTACCTGCCACAGTGAGCTCTCCGCCTTTATAAATAAGAGCATTGGCTCTGTTTGCAACCCAGGTGTCACCGTCTGATATAAAGCTGTAAAGCATTATACCAAGACCTGCAAAAAAGGCGACAATAAGAAAAATTATAATATATGTTCTCTTGGTTGTATTTCTCATTTTACCGCCTCCTTATGATTTATAAAGCTTGGGATATGCTCTGACATCTGCCGACTTGATAAAGGCAAAGAGAGCCCATGAGCATATCATACTTGAGCCGCCCTGACTGACAAAGGGCAGAGTTACGCCTGTCAGAGGCAGAAGGTCGGTGATGCCGAAAATATTAAGGCATATCTGGAATAACAGCATAGCCGATGCCGAGCAGGCGGCTATGGAATAAAAGGTTGAGGGCGCACTCTTTGAGCTGATAACAGCATAAATAGCGATAAAAGCGAAAGCGAGTACAACAGCAAAAGCTATCACTATGCCCATCTCCTCGCAGATAAGACCGAAGATTAGGTCAGTGGTGGAAGCATAAACATTACGAAGTGCTCCGTTGCCCACACCAAGACCGAAAAGTCCGCCCGAAACGGAATATATGAGCACTCTGGTCTGCTGATAGCCTGCACCGTAAATATCTTCCCATACATGGCGGTATGCCGCAAAACGCGCCGCAACATGAGGTCTGAAATAAATTATGAGCACCGCACCGATTAATGCCGCAGCACAGATGAATATAATCGAGCGCAAATCGCCTGAGCGCATAAAGGATATAACTATGAATGTAAAGAAGAATATAAGCGCCGTGCCGAAGTCTTTCATAAGAAAGAGTACGCCTATGCAGCCCATAGCAAAAACTATGTACATATAAATATTTTTTGCTGTCAGAAGCTTATCAAGGCTTGCCGCGCCCACAAATATGAATGCTATCTTCACAAACTCCGAGGGCTGAATTGAAAAGCCCTTGAAGGCAAGCCAGTTATAAGCACCGTTGATAGCGCCCACTGCATATCTGATATAAACAAAAGAGCCTGCAAGAAAAACAAGAGCAAACACCGCAAGGGGAATTCTCACAGCCATAACTCTTTTTACATCCATAATAAACCATAAGAGCACATCGTAAACAAGCACACCTGCAATAACTGTTATCAGCTGCTTGAGCATACCCGAGGGAGCTACACTTGCCTGCAGGCAAAGACCGATACCGCTTAAAAAGAAGGCTATAAACTCAAGCTCGAAATTAACCTTTTTGGGCACCATTCTCATAAAGCCTACATATGCCCATTCAAAGACCAAATACACCAGAAGCAGCATTGCCACCTTGTAATTTATGGCATCTCCACCGAATATAACAGGAGTAAAGGAGATAACCTGAAAGGATGTCAGAAGAAAGAGAATGAAGCTTCTGTCAACATATTTATACTTTCGTCTCACCTTATCGCCGCGGCTGACATTTTTGCGCGGATTCTGCTGTTGCATAGTCATTCTCCTTTCTTATGATACTGTTTTTGTTTTCACTCTGTAATAGAGTCTTTCATCGCCCACAGCGATAATGTCACCGTCGAAGAGAAGCTGAGGTGCAGTAACCTTTCTGCCGTTGAGCAGAGTCGGTCTTCCCGAGCCTGCATCTTCAACAGCCCAACCGTCTTCATAAAGCACAATCATTGCCTGAGTCTTACCGACATTCTGACCCTTGAGTTTTATATCACTTCGTCTTGCTGAGCCTATTCTTACTTCGTTTCCGCAAAGAATAAAGATTTCTCCCGTATCCTTATTCACGATACAGTGCTGAGTAACGCGTCTTACATTCTTCTGTACTCTGGGTGTTTCCACAGTATAGGAGCCAGCTTTATTGCTTGCGGCAGCTGTTCTTGTACTCTGCCGTGTCTGTGTGTTTGCTCTCTGAGCAGCAGCGGTCTGCTGAGAGGAAGCCTGACGGTTCTGCTTCGATGAAGCCTCAGCGGTTTTATTTGCAGCTTTCTTTTTTTGCTTGCCTACTCTTTGAACAGGATCGTCGGCAATTTCAAAGCGGAAGCGCACCTTACCCATAGTGATGATATCACCGTTTTCTATAGTCTGCTTTTTGCTGACAGAAGTGCCGTTGACCTTAATGGGTGCCTTAGATAAGGTTTCGAAAATATACCAGCCGTCTATACGCCTTGAGATAACAGCCTGCACTCTCGGAATAGAATTGTAGTCCAGCACTATATCACAGCTTGAGCCTCTGCCGATAGAGGTTTCCCACATATTAAGCGGATGTCTTTCACCTGAATGCATATCGGTAATATATCCGTAAATTTTTTCTTTCGGATGACCGAGCCATAAAGCGAGAATGCACTTTACCAGCAGAATGACAGTTATCAGCGGCAGCACTATTCTTGAAATATCTGTAATGAATTCCATATTAACCTCACTGTCTTTTAAAAGATATTATACTGAATAAATCATAAGCTAATTGAAAGTTTTTGTCAATAAATCGGTGTAATTTAATAAATAATACATATGAGCCTTAAAAAAGATTTAAGCTTTTCCTTTCGGCTCCGGGAGTGTTGCCGTAAAGCTCCTTATATTTTGCTATAAAGTGACTTTCCGAGCAGAAGCCTAATTGATAGGCTATCTGCGAATTTGAAAAGCCTCTTTCTATAAGACGTCGGCTTTCTCTGAGCTTCTGAGATAGAATATATTTTGCCGTGGTGTAACCCGTATTGTCTTTGAAGAGAATGCTCAGATGGTCCTTTGAAACTGAGCAGTAAGTCGCCACCTGCTGAGGTGTTATCTTCTGATAAAGATTTTGCTCTATATAGTGAACGGCCTTTTTGATAACGGGGTGAGATATTTTGATTTTTGAGGCCTTATCAACCATACCCGTAAGTTCAATAGCCTTTTCAGCCAGAAAGCTCGGTATATCCTCTGCCTTTTTCATACTGTCAATTTTTCTGATATATTCATCGGAAAGATTATATGCCACAGTTTCACTCACACCGCCTCTGATAGCGGCTCTTGTTGCAAGAGTAATACAGCAGATGGCAAAATACTGCATCTGCTTGAGCTGATTGTTACTCATTCTCCCCACAACCACTCGATTGCTCCACAAAACATCAAGCATTTTCCCTGCGGCCTCAGCGTCGCCTCTTTCTATACAGCTGTAAAACATAACCTCCGTCTCATAAGGGGTATGCTTTTTTTCTTCTTCAAGACCCGAATAATAAGGGTCGGCAGAGTCTGCAGGCAATATTTCTATATTCTTATCAAAAAAATTCGTCATAAAATCACCTCTTTTTTATTATATCACTATTTTTTGATATAAACAACTGTAATTTGATATAAAATTTCTTCTTAATACTATAAAATGAAATAGAATAATATTTATTTAAAGGAGAAAAGAAACCATGAGCGAAAAAAACTATCAGGCAATACTTGAGCAGATGACTCTTGAAGAAAAAGCATCTCTTTGCTCAGGTCTTACTAACTGGCTCACAAAGCCCATCACCCGTCTCGGCATTCCTTCAGTATGGATGAGCGACGGCCCTCACGGTCTGAGAAAAGAAATGCAGACAGGCGGTACCAATATTATGCAGAAGGCAGAAACCGCTACCTGCTTCCCCACCGCAGTTACAACAGCAAGCAGCTGGGACCCCGAGCTTCTTGAAGAGGTAGGCTCAATCCTCGCTGACGAAGCAAAGGCATATAAGGTTACAACTCTTCTCGGCCCCGGTGTAAACATCAAGAGAAGCCCCCTTTGCGGCAGAAACTTTGAATATATTTCAGAAGACCCCTATCACGCAGCACGTATGGGTGCAGCTTTTGTTCACGGTGTGCAGAAAGAAGGCGTAGGCGTAAGCCTCAAGCACTTCTGCGCCAACAACCAGGAGCACATCAGAATGTGCATCGACTCAGTTGTTGACGAGAGAGCTCTTCGTGAAATCTATCTCACTCCCTTTGAATACATAGTAAAAAAAGAACAGCCCACAACTGTTATGTGCTCATACAACAGAGTAAACGGCACATACCTTTCAGACAACAAGCTTATGCTCACAGACGTTCTTCGCGGTGAATGGGGCTATAAGGGAATTGTTGTTTCAGACTGGGGCGCTGTAAACGACAGAGTTGAAGGCATCAAAGCAGGTCTTGACCTGGAAATGCCCGGCAACGGCGGTATGAACGACAAGCACATTGTTGAGGCTGTTAAGGCTGGTACCCTCGACGAAGCAGACCTTGATAAGGTTGTTCTTCGTATGATCAAGTTTGCTTTTGATTGCAAAGAGCAGGAAGGCAACGGTTATAAAATCGATTTTGATGCACATCATAAGATTGCGAGAAAGGCTGCCGCTCAGTCCGCAGTACTTCTCAAAAACAACGACAGTGCTCTTCCTCTCAATCCGAAGCAGAGAGTTGCCGTTATCGGTGCACTTGCAAAAAATCTCAGATATCAGGGTGCAGGCTCAAGCCACATCAATCCCCCCAAGACAGTTTCATTCACTGAAGCTATGAGAAACGAGGGTCAGTCCTTCGCTTATGCAGCAGGTTATTCTCTCAAGGGTGATGGCTACAACAAAAAGCTTATCGACGAAGCTGTTAAGGTTGCCAAGGGCAAGGACGCTGTTCTTCTCTTCATCGGTCTTACAGATGCATATGAAAGTGAAGGCTTCGACCGTACTCATATGAATATGCCCAGAAGCCACAATATACTCGTTGACGAAATTTCAAAGGTTAACGACAATGTTATCGTTGTACTCTCCTGCGGTTCACCTGTCAAGATGGATATGTGGGAATGCAAGGTAAAGGCTATTCTCAACCTCTATCTCGGAGGTCAGGCAGGCGGTGAAGCTGCATACGATCTTATCTACGGCAAGGTTAATCCCAGCGGTAAGCTCGCAGAAACCTTCCCCTTCAACAACGAAGACAATGTAGTTGCAAAATATTTCCCCATGGGCCCCAGAACTGTAGAGTACCGCGAGAGCATTTTCGTAGGCTACCGTTACTTCGATGCAGCTAAAAAAGCTGTTCAGTACCCCTTCGGTCACGGCCTTTCATACACCAAGTTTGAATATAAAAATATCAAGCTCAGCAGCAAGAAAGTCAAAGAGGGCGAAAAGCTCACAGTTACATTCACACTTAAAAATATCGGTGATGTTGCCGGTGCAGAGGTAGCTCAGGTTTATGTCTGCCCGCCCAAGAGCAAAATCTACAAGGCAGACAGAGAGCTCAAGGGCTTCAAAAAAGTATTCCTCGAGCCCGGCGAAAAGAAAAAGGTTTCCATCGAGCTCGATGAAAGAGCATTCAGTTACTACAATGTAAACATCAACGATTGGCATGCTGAAAGCGGTGAATACAAAATCATCGTTGCTGCTTCATCAAGAGACAGCCGTCTTTATGACAGCGTTGAGGTTATCACAGGCAAGCCCGATGTTGAAGTGCCCGACTATTCAAATACAGCTCCCGTTTACTATGCTGTTGACAATATGGCTACTATCCCCGAAAAGCAGTTTGAAACTGTGCTCGGTTATACTCTTCCCAACAACAATAAGTTCAAGAAGGGTGAGCTGACTATCAACAACTCAGTTAAGCAGGTTGCTGTAAGCCCCACAGGTAAGGCTCTTTACGGCATACTCAACGTTGGTGCTAAAATAGTTGCTCTCGGTGCTGAAAACCCCGAAATGATTACAAACTCCGTTAACGACCTTCCCCTTCGTTCATTCAGCGGTTGGACAGGCGGACTCGTCTCGCAGAAGAGTGTAGACGGTCTTCTCGATATGTGTAACGGTAAAAAAGGCGGTTTCAAGAAGCTTATCGGTGGCTTTAAGAAAGACTGATAAAACAACGGACTGTTCTTTCACAGAGCAGTCCGAAACTTAATGAGGTGAATAACTATGAAAAAAATCTTATCACTCATTTTTGCTGTTTTGCTTATCGTCTCTTGCTTTACAGCTTGTGGCGGCAACACTGACAGCGGTATAAAAATTCCCGAAGAGGATCTCAGCGAAGTACAATACGGCTCATTCAGCAAATTCACAGCCGTTGATCTTGACGGTAAAACAGTAACCGAAGATATCTTCAAGGACAAAAAGCTGACTATGATTAACATCTGGGGCACCTTCTGCGGACCCTGCATAAACGAAATGCCCGACCTTAACAGACTTCATCAGGAATATGCCGACAAGGGCTTCCAGATTATCGGCATTGTCTGTGATGTAGGCTTATCAGCATCAGGCGAATATTATGACGCTTCCCTTTACAACGATGCTCTCGATGTAGTTGAAATGACAGGCGTAACCTACAAAAATCTTCTTCCCAGCTATTCACTTGACCGTATCAAGCTTCGTGAGGTTTATTCTATCCCCGAAACTGTCTTTGTTGACGAAAACGGCAATGTTATAGGCGAGAGCTACATCGGCTCAAGAAACTACGAAAACTGGAAAGCAATCATCGACAGTATGATGGACTCTGTTTCCTGATAAAAAATAAAGGCTATGGCTTAAATCAATAAGCCGTAGCCTTTTCAGTTACCGAGAAATATTCTTCTGTAAAGCTTTGAAATAACAGCAGTATTGGATATTTTCTGAAAATTATCTTCAAAAGCTTTTCTCTTGTTTTTATCCACGCGGCAATACATAAGAGGAATATCAATGAGTCTGGTCTTGCCGTAAACAGAAGCTACAATTCCTATCCACTGCGCCGTCACGGGAATACCCTTGGGAACGGGCATTATTTTTTTGAGCATCTTTCTGTCAATGGCCATACAGCTAAGAAGAAACGAATTTCTGTAGATATTCCTGAGAGGATTTTTATTTACCGAAAACCTTTCAAAAAGTGAATAGTCGGTGATACTCAGATATTCGTCGGTTATATAGGCATTATGTATCACTAAATCCGCACCGTCGCCAAAAGCCTCTGTTACTCTTTTAACCTTGTCGGGAAGCCACACATCCTTGCAATCGCAAAAGAAAATCTTATCACCCTTACAGTGGCGAATAGCATTTACAAGATTAGCGGTATCGCCTTTGTTCTTACCCTCAACCCATATGACACGGCTGTCTCTGGAAGCAATCTGCTTTACTATCCTTTCGGTAATTTCACCGGGGCGGTCGTCAGATACAATAACCTCATCGCCGAAGCCGAGCTGCGAAAGAACGGATAATAACTGCTGACGGATATTTTTATCGCCTCTTTGTACCGCCATAACTACAGATATCATTTTTTCACCGCCTTTCAGAAATATAGATGTATTATATCATTTTTCTGAAATTATTACAACTATCCCGAAAAATTTTCAGATTTTTTTCAAATTAGGCCAAAAATTTCACATAGTTTTTACATAAGTATGTTATACTACCAATCGAAGAGTTGTAAAATAATGGCAGATATGGTATAATCAGATAAATTTTAGGAACAGGAGGAATGAGAATGAAAGCTTTCGACATCAGGAAAATCAGTCTTTTTGCAATCGCAACCGCAATTCTTATATGCATTTTCTCATTTCTCACCCTCGCTGTTTCCTCTCCCGACAAGGTTAATTCACTCAAAGCCAAGGCAGGTACAACTGCCGTAACCCTAAACTGGGATAAAGTAAAAGACTGTGATGCTTATGCAGTTTTCTACTACTCCCCCTCTTCTGAAAAATACACCTTCATAAAAAACACAAAGGATACCGAATATAAAATCTCAGGTCTTGACGAAGGTGAAACTTATTATTTTGCTGTTCAGAGCTACAACAACGACGGTGACCAGAAGCTTTACGGCACAGTATCAGACTATGTAAAAGCAACCACAAAGGTTGAAGAGCCTGCCAAGGTCAAAAAGCTTGATGCACCCAACATCTATTCAACAAAGCTCAAGCTCACCTGGAACGAAGTACCCGGTGCAAAATATGCCGTATATTTCTACGACCCCGACACAAAGAAATATACCCATATAGATAATGTTTCAAAAGAGGCTCTCACAGTAACAGATCTCGACCCTGAAACAACCTATCAGTTTGCAGTAAGAGCTTATAAAAAGGTTGGCAAAACCACCTACTACGGCGAATACTCAGCCAAGGTGAAGGCAACGACCAATCCTATGCCTATTGAGCTTGACGAAGCACGCAAGCTTTTCAATACGGCTATTGATGTATATATGAACTGGGTTTACTCCTGCTCATATACAGCCTCAAAGGGCTATATCGAAAGAGAGTTTTACGGCGTGTTATGCAAGTTTGCTCCCGTAAATCACCCCGATATAAAAACAAAGGCTGACCTTGAAAAACATCTTAGCAAATACTTCGCAAAAGAGATATATGAAAATGAGCTCTATCTCTACATTGAAGTCGGCGGCAAGCTTTATTACTATGCAGAGGGTGGCTCGGGCGACCCTGATAAGGGTACTAAACATTACACCGACTCACTTAAAAAGGTCAACTACAAAAAATATAAATACACCCTTTACCCCACATATTATCCCAAATATGAAAACGAAAACAACCCCGAAAGCTATACTTTCACAATTGTAAGAAAAGACGGCAGATGGATTTTCGACGGTAATTTCTATACCTGCAGTGCAAAAATAAAGGATTGAGTAACCATTTGATAAGATTTATCGGTGGTTACTTTCTTTTTTCTCTTGATTTAGATTCCCACGGGTGTTATAATACAAATCAGCAAATACAACGGAGGCTTATTAATGAAAGCTAAAAATTATCTTATTGTCGGTGCAGGCAGAAGCGGTATTGCCGCTGCACAGATGCTCACAAAGTTAAATGAAAACTTCACTATATACGACGGCAACTCAAATCTCAATACCGAGGCTGTGTCACAGCAGATTAACAGTAATACAGATATCCCCTTTATTCTCGGTGATGTAACTGCAAGTCAGCTTAAGGGCTTTGATATCTGCGTCGTCTCACCCGGTGTGCCTCTTGATACGCCCATAATGTTGGCAGTCAAAGAAGCAGACATCCCCGTTTACAGCGAAATAGAGCTTGCTTATCTCTATGATAAAGGTGAAATAATTGCTATTACAGGTACCAACGGCAAAACAACTACAACCTCCCTGGTATACGAAATAATGCGTTCACACGACAGTGATACACTCCTGGTGGGTAATATAGAAATCCCCTACACAGGTCTTGTCCTTACTTCAAAAGACGGAGGTGCAACTGTTGCTGAACTCATCTCATTCCAGCTTGAGACTATGATAACCTTCAAACCAAAGGTCAGCGCAATTCTCAAAATAACTCCCGACCACCTTGATCGTCATAAGA
>JAGBSR010000087.1 GCA_017631745.1 Clostridia bacterium
AGGTTCAGGCGTATACTACAATGCAACTCAGATTCTCGCAGCTGCAGGTCTTGACATCGATGCAGACATCAACAAGACAGCTGCTTCATTTGGCGATGCTGCTACTCTTCTTAAAGACGGTGCTATTGATGCTGCTTTCATCACAGCAGGCACACCCACTCCCGCAGTTTCAGACCTTGCAACTTCAACAGACATCGTTGCTGTTGACCTTGGCGAAGAAGTAATTGCTAAGCTTATGAACGATTATCCCTTCTATGCTAAGCACGAATATACAAGCGCTGACTATTCATTCATCGCAGACGATGAAACAGCTACAACAGTTGCTATTATGGCTACATTCATCGTTACAAACGATATGAGCGAAGACCAGGTTTATGATATCACAAAGAACCTTTGGGAAAAGCAGGATGAAATTGCTGTAGCACACGCTAAGGGTAAGGAAATGGATAAAGAGACAGCAGCTGCTGCAATCGGCAATGTTCCCCTTCATCCCGGTGCTGAAAAGTACTATAAGGAAATCGGCGTTATCGCATAATTTCCATCGCAGTTAAAACAGTAAATAATTGCTTTATAATAAATGCTGCAACAACACTTGCAGCATTTATTTAAGTTTAAAATCAAGATAAAAAGGAGGTAAAACTGTGGACGAAAATAAAATTCCCCTTGCAGCAGAAGACGAAGCTATTGACGCCGACGCCATTATGGCTGAGTTCGACAGAGAGAGTAACACACGAATATTCACAGGCTGGAGAAAGACTGTAATTACTGCAATTATGTCGCTTTTCAGTGTGTATATGATTTCAATGGCTCTCGTTTTCCAGAACGCCACAAAATATACCAAGCTCACAACCTTCCTTGCTTTCATTGTATTTATCGGATATATCATTTTCCCCGCATACAAAAAGCAGACAAAGAAAATTAACTATGTTCCCTTCTATGACATAATCCTATCGATTGTCGGTGCAGGCTCATTCCTCTACTATGCAATCTTCCAGGACGATATTATTCTTATGTCACGCCGTATCGGCACCGTACAGATTATAGTTGCTCTCGTTGCGATACTTCTTCTTGTTGAACTCTGCCGAAGAGCTGTAGGTTGGCCTATCATAATAGTCGCAGGCTTGTTTGTAGCTTATGCAGCAATCAATGCTATAAGCAAAAACCCCGACACTGCTCTGAGAAGCCTTATGTACGGTCTCTTCTACGATGTATCAAATGGCCTCTTCTCCACCCCCGTTTATGTTTGTACAACTTTCATTGTATTATTTATAATACTCGGTGCCCTGCTTGAAAAGACAGGTATCGGCACATTCTTCGTTGACCTTGCTAATTCAATCGCAGGTTCATCAATCGGCGGCCCTGCAAAGGTTGCAGTTATCTCAAGTGCCCTCGAGGGTATGTATTCAGGCTCAAGTGTTGCCAACACTGTAGGCTCAGGTTCAATCACCATTCCTATGATGAAAAAGACCGGCTACAAGCCCGAATTCGCAGCGGCCGTTGAAGCAGCAGCTTCAACCGGCGGTCAGATTATGCCTCCCATTATGGGCGCGGCAGCCTTCCTTATGTCAGAAATCACAGAGACTCCCTATTCAACAATTGCAGTTACAGCTATTCTTCCTGCAGTTCTTTACTTTACAGGTATCTTTATGATGATTCATTTTGAAGCTAAGAAGCTCGGCCTCAAAGGACTTCCCAAGGATGCTATCCCCAACTTCTTCAAGCTCATCATCAGAAACGGCTATCTCCTGCTTCCTATCGTGGTTCTTGTTATTGCTATGAACTATTTCAGCGCAGGTCTCTCAGCTTGCTTCGCAATCCTCGGTTCACTTATCGTTTCACTTGTACCGAAAAAGCTCAACAAGAAAAACGCTTGGAAAGCTATTGTCCCCGTAATTCCTATAGCAGTTCTTTTAGGCTTATGGCTTCCCTTCGGTCAGTCAAATATGAGCACAGCTGTTCTCGTTTCAATGATTTCCTGCGTTGTTCTTTCATTCATTATGAAAGACTCAGCAACTCTTACTCCCAAGGTGGTTGTTGAATCTCTTGAAGGCGGTGCAAAAAATACAGTAGGCGTAGCAGTTGCCTGCGGTATGGCAGGTCTTATCTCCGGCGTTGTTACTATGACAGCGCTCGGTCAGATACTCATCAACACTCTTGTACCCATAGCTGAAAACAGCACCTTCCTTGCTCTGTTCCTTACAATGGTCTGCTGTATAGTTCTCGGTATGGGCGTACCAACAACAGCTAACTATGTTATCATGGCAACAATCACAGCTCCCATTCTTATCAAGATGGGTCTGCCCGTGCTTGCGGCTCATATGTTTGTTTTCTACTTCGGTATCGTTGCAGACATCACACCGCCTGTTGCCCTTGCTGCTTATGCGGGCTCGGCTATTGCCAAGTCCAACCCGATGAAGACGGGTGTCACAGCTACACGACTTGCTATCACAGCCTTTATTGTACCTTATATCTTCGCATACAGTCCCGAAATGCTTCTTATCGACGCAGCATGGTACGATGTAGTACAAATTGTAATCACTGCTCTTATCGGTATTTTCGCAGTTTCGGCAGGTATGGAAGGCTATATGATTGTAAAGACTCCCTGGTGGCAGAGACTTATGCTCTTAGGCGGCGGTCTTCTGAGCATCATCCCCGGTCTTGCAACAGACGCGGCAGGTATTCTTCTTATCGCAGCAGTAATTATTCTTCAGAAGCTCGGCGAAAAGAAACAGCTCACACCTCCCGAAGTATCAGTTCAATCAGACGCAGCGTGATATTTTTAAGAGATGGCAAATGCCATCTCTTTTTTATTGACTTTTTTCATTTCCGGTGATAAAATTAGTTTATCATATTTCGAAGGAGAAGATATTAAATGAAAAAATATGACCAACTCATTTTTGCAGCTCTTTTAGCAGCAGTCTTCGTTCTGCTCTCCGCTACTCTCGGTCTCATTTTACCCACCGAAATAAATGTAGAAGGAGCAGTAGATTCTGACCTCCCCGTAGCTCAGGTACAGCAGACCGTAGTTACTGCACCCACACAGCCTGCGGTAACAACTCCTCCTGCTACACAGCCTGCAACACCTGACAACAGTACCGATGATACAACCTCAGTTCCCGCTGCCGATAACACAAATGACAGCTCCTTACCTCAGGGCAATGAAGCTATCCTCGCCAAATACTCAGAGCTTATGAACGATGCTAAAGCCAAAAGTGTAGGCTTCAAGAAAATCGAATGGCAGGCAATTCCCGAAGAGAAGGCTCAGTTTGAAGGCAAGGCTTTCGGCAAAATTCTTCCTATTGCTTCAAACTTCTTTAAAACAGAGGAAGATGCAAAAGCTAACCCCGAATTTAAATCCAAAGATGACGATGCAACATGGCTCCCCATCTATCACAACCAAAAAGGCTGCCTTCTTACTGATGCAAGTGTTATAGAAAATGCAACCTGCACAGAGCTTCCCGACGGCAATGTTAAAATTGTAATTGAACTTAAAGATGAAGATAACAGTGAACCTCCTCTTGAGTCACCCACTTGCGACAGCTATATCGGCTCAATGTTCACTCCCATTCAGTTTGCTTCAATCCGCAACACTCTTGAAACAGACCCTGCAGTCAAGTTCATCGTTAAAAATGTAGACTTCGATCTTACATATTTTGACTGCGTAGCTGAGCTTACATACAATCCTGCAACAAATCAGATTGTGCAGCTTGACCAGTTTATGCATATCGATATCAAGATCAATGACGGTTCAATCCTCGGTCTTTCAGCTAAGGGTAACGCTGTGCTTGACAACTATATGTATATCAGCGAATTCCAGTATTAATAAGCAATTGCAAAGCGGCATCCCGAAGGATGCCGCTGATTTTTTGTGTGAGGAAAACTGCACGGGGGCTCCGTCGCCGTTTACGGCGCGAGGATGCCCATAGGCATCCTCGGAAAGCACCTGCGGTGCTTTCACGGAGCCCCGCCCTATTCCTTTCTCAGCCTTTAGGCAAAAGCAAAACAAGCGGCTCATTGAGCCGCTTGTTTTTATCTGAGTTTATTTGTTGAACATGGGTCTTGCTACATATGAAGTGTGAAGAAGCTCATGAGCCTTGTGGCTGTTGGGCTCGCCGAGATATTCAGCATAAACTGTCTTTACATCTTCATTTTCGTGGCTCTTTCTGTGAGGACGGTTCTTATCGTTCTCATAAAGAGCTGCAGCTCTGAGAGCCTTGAGGTCTGTGAAGTTGCGAACTGTTGCGCTCTGAACAGGCTGACCGCCACCATTGATACAACCGCCGGGACAACCCATAATTTCGATAAAGGTATAGTCAGCTGTGCCGTCCTTAACCTTATCCATAAGCACCTTAGCGTTCTTTGTACCGCTTGCGATTGCAACCTTAACATCAAGATCACCGAGCTTGTATGAAGCTTCCTTCACGCCTTCCATACCACGCACATCGTGGAATTCGGGGTTTTCAAGCTCTTTGCCTGTGATAACCTCAGCAGCTGTACGAAGAGCTGCCTCCATAACCCCGCCGGTTGCGCCAAAGATAACAGCAGCACCTGTTCCCTGACCGAGAGGAGCATCGCACTCTTCATCGGGAAGAATCTTGAAGATGATACCTGCTGTATCAATCATTCTGCCGAGCTCTCTTGTGGTGAGTACATAGTCAACATCAGGATAGCCTGCGCCTGCTTCATCATCACGACCGCAATCGAACTTCTTAGCTGTACAAGGCATAATTGCAACTGAAACGATATCCTTGGGATCGATGCCGTTCTTTTCAGCGTAGTAGCTCTTGATGATAGCACCCTGCATCTGCATAGGTGACTTACATGTTGAAAGGTGATCGAGCTCTGTGGGATAGTAGTGCTCGCAATACTTGATCCAACCGGGTGAGCAGGATGTAATCATAGGAAGAACGCCGCCGTTCTTTACTCTTGAGAGAAGCTCTGTAGCTTCTTCCATAATTGTAAGGTCAGCTGCAAAGTTGGTATCAAATACTTTGTTGAAACCGAGTCTACGAAGAGCTGCAAACATCTTACCTGTTACATCTGTACCGATAGGCATATCGAAACATTCACCGAGAGTTGCGCGTACTGCAGGAGCAGCCTGAACAACAACATACTTTGTGGGATCGCTGATAGCCTCAAATACCTTTTCTGTATCATCCTTCTCATAGAGAGCACCTACGGGGCAGTTTACAATACACTGACCGCAGGAGATACATGATGTAGCATTGAGGGGAAGCTCAAATGCTGAGCCGATATGTGTGTCGATACCGCGTGCATTTGCGCCGATAACACTGACACCCTGCTGATTACAAGCCGCAACACAGCGACGGCAAAGGATACACTTATTGTTATCTCTTACCATATGAGCAGCTGAGTAGTCAATTTCATATACAGGCTTGTCGCCGTCAAACTTGCCTTCGTCGTCTACGCCGTATTCCTTGCAGAGCTTCTGAAGCTCGCAGTTACCGCTTCTTACACATGAAAGGCACTTTCTTTCGTGAGTTGAAAGAATGAGCTCGAGAGTAGTTTTTCTTGCCTTACGAACTCTGTCGCTGTTTGTGAAAATTTCTGTTCCTTCTCTTTCGATGGGGAATACGCAAGCTGCAACGAGGCTTCTTGCACCTGTTACCTCAACAACGCAGAAACGGCAAGCACCGATTTCGTTGATTTCCTTGAGATAGCAGAGAGTGGGAATTTCAATACCAAGCTGTCTTGCAGCCTCGAGAATTGTTGTGCCGTAAGGTACGCTGCAGGGCATACCATTGATTTTAATGTTAATCATTTTATCCATTGCTTCGTACCTCCTTATTTCTTAATGATAGCTTTGAACTTACAAGAATCCATACAAACGCCGCACTTGATACATTTTTCTGTATCGATGGTGTGAGGCTGCTTAACTGTGCCTGAGATAGCGCCGACAGGACACTTCTTAGCGCAGAGAGTACAGCCCTTACAAAGGTCAGCTTCAATTGAGAACTTTGTAAGATTCTTACATACACCTGCGGGACACTTCTTATCAACAACGTGAGCTACATATTCGTCACGGAAGAACTT
This sequence comes from Clostridia bacterium, assembly GCA_017631745.1. Lineage (GTDB taxonomy): Bacteria > Bacillota > Clostridia > Oscillospirales > Acutalibacteraceae > UBA6857. The sequence goes on from JAGBSR010000087.1 coordinate 6,055, forward strand.
GAGTGTTGCAAGCACAGGGTTGGGAGCTGTCTGACCGAGACCGCAAAGTGAGTTGTCTTTGATATAGTGGCAAAGCTCTTCAAGCTTGTCCAGATCTTCAAGAGTAGCCTTGCCGTCTGTGATCTTGTCAAGCATTTCGCGAAGTCTCTTTGTACCTACACGGCAGGGAGTACACTTACCGCAGGATTCATCAACTGTAAAGTCTAGGAAGAACTTAGCAATGTCAACCATACAGTTGTCTTCGTCCATTACGATAAGACCGCCTGAACCCATCATACAGCCGATAGCTGTAAGGTTGTCGTAGTCGATGGGAGTGTCGATAAGTGAAGCAGGAATACAACCGCCTGAGGGACC
>JAGBSR010000088.1 GCA_017631745.1 Clostridia bacterium
ATTACATATAAGCTTAAGGCAACAGCAAAAAATGACAGTCTTACTGTTACTGCGGCTGACTATATGGGCGCACTTATTGAAGTGAGTGTTGACGGTGAAATAAAGGGTGATATTATTTATCCGCCTTATACTCTTGAAATCAAAGATATTACCGACGGTGAACACGAGATAGGTCTCAAGCTTTACACTCACCGTTACAACTCCTTCGGACCAATTCATCTTGTAAATATAAGACAGAGATGGCACGGCCCTGATGCCTGGAGAAGCAAGGGCATAAACTGGAGCTACGAGTATGTACTCAGCACAACGGGTATTCTTAAAACCCCGGGAATAAAATAAGCCTGAACTATAAAACAATAACCGCCGTGGAGTAATCCTCGGCGGTTGCTGTTTTATAAAATTCTGTTTTGTATGCTTTATCAGTTAAGCTCAAATACATAGCTGTCATAGCCCTCGAGCCACTGACCTGTGAGATAGTTACGGAAACGAAGAACAACCTTGTTCTCATATACCTCCATCTGCATACCGATGCCGTCTTTTCCGCATTCGTCGTTAGCAGGGTAGTAGTTACCGGGGTTGCCTGTTGCAGGGAGATTTATGTATGTGACATTGTTTGTTGTCTGAACAGAGTCATCATTTACACCGTAATGGGAGTGTCCGCAAAAATAGAAGGTGCGTACTCCGCTTGTTTCGAGAATTTCTGTAAGACGGTCGTTCTGATCGGCGATGTTGAAGGCTGCATATGAGCGACCGCCGTTGCGGCCGTAGACAAGATAGTGGTTGAGTATGAAGCAGGGCTTGCCGCTTTCTTTGGCTTGTGCGAGCTCATTTTCCAGCCAGTTGAGCTGTTCGTCGCTGATGATTTGCTTTCCGTCTTCGCCTGTACGGCCCTCACCGCCCAGGACAATGAACTTATATCCCTTTTCCTCGCGGCTGTAATAAACCTTGTTACCGCTGTTGCCAAAGAAGGCGTTGCGCATTGTGATGTAGCGCTTCTGCAGTGTTTCAAAGGTACCGTTGGTGTTTTCACTTGTGTCCATATCGTGGTTGCCCGGTGCAACAAGGACAGTGCTTGTGTCAAAGAAACGGTCAACAAGTCCGTATGCGAAAAGTGTTTCTATTACCTGACCGTTCATTGTGTTGTCTCCGAGAAGTAAAAGCAGGTCATTGTCTGCCTTTTCGGCAGCGTACAAAACGCCGCCCACTCTCTTGTGGCGTTCAGGGTTGGTACCCTCCATATGAAGGTCGGACAAAACTGTTGCGGAAAGCAGACAGTTTTCTGCATCTGTTTTTTCAATTGCCTCGAGTGCAGCGCCCACGGGAATGAAAATTACAAGAGAAACCAACAGTGCAATTGCTTTCATAAATAATGCTGTAATCATAATTATCACCTCAGTTTAATTCTATCGGATAATATAAAAAATGTCAAGAGTTATGTGCCTTGGAGCACGGGAAATTTTGGGTATGGATATTGTTGATTTATATGTGAAGAATTAATGAAAAATAAGTAAAAAATAACAGAAATCTGTTGATAAAATAAGGTAAATATGGTATATTGTAGTATGAATGATTATGTTAAGATGCATATACTATCTGCGTTGTTGCAGAATTTTCTGTAAGGTAATATTAAGGGGTTGTAATGTATGACAGATAAGGAACTCAGAAAGCTAAGCAGACTTGAGTTGTTGGAATTACTGCTTGAAGCAAGTAAGGAAAATAAAAAGCTCAAGGAAGAAATCAGCAGGCTTCAGGAGGATAACAAAACAACTCAGAATATCGAAAACCTTTCTGTAATAACACTTCAGGTAGAAAGTGCTCTTAAGTATGCAAACAGCATTACCGACACACTCAAAACCACATCAGGTGAGAGTCCCTCTTCAGATGCTGACAATAAAAGCAATGTTGATAAAAGCGGTGAAGCTGCCGGTAGACAAGGCGGTCTGTCGGATGTGGAGATATACAGACGGATGCTGAGCTTTTTTGCAAAGAATGACGACAAGCTCTCAGTGTTTCCGACGGATATTGAAAATGATGTAAGAGCCCGCATAAGAAGCATACTCGAAAAAAGAAAATCAAACTGATACCCATTCACAGGAGCGTTACCGCCAATGGTAAGGAAAAAATCAAAAAGTTTCGGGTCAATTCCCACAGCTGAACAAATAGAAAACGAAATTCTCAGAGAAAAATACAATCGAAAATATAAGCAGGTGCTAAGAAGCACAATGTATTCTCTTATTGTAGTTGCAGCCGTTGCAGTGCTTATTGCTACCCTGGCATTACCTGTTTTGCAGATTTCCGGCAGCAGTATGGAGCCGACACTCAACGACGAAGAAATAGTAGTACTCTTAAAAACAACAAATCTTAAAAGAGAAGAGCTTTGCTGTTTCTCATATCAGAACAAGCTTCTGATTAAAAGAATTATCGGGTTGCCGGGAGATAAAATAAATATCGATGAAAACGGAAATGTCTATGTCAATGACAATCTCATTGATGAGCCCTATGTTACAGAAAGAGCGTTGGGTGAGTGTGATATAACCTTCCCGTGCTATGTTACGGATAATCATTATTTTGTTCTGGGTGATCATCGTTCAACTTCAATAGACAGCCGAAGCAGTGTAATAGGACTGGTGAGTGAAGATTATATCATCGGCAAAATATTTTTCAGAATCTGGCCGTTTGAAAGCATAAGTATGGTGGATTGATATCCCAAAGGATAAAAAAGGAGGTGGCAGGTTGGATCGCATCAATAACGATTATTTGGGTAAGCATAAAAAATTCAGACTTGACAGCAAAAGACTTGCCACAGCATTTTTCCTTCTGGCTTTCCTTGTGGCAATAGTAGTTTTCTGGTGGCTCAAGCTGGTTGGCATTACCGTTACGGGTGAAGCCTTCTGCGGTCTTACAGAGCACATTCACGGTGAGAATTGCTATGTCAGTGAGGTTATATGCAGCTTTGACGACAGTGTTATCAGTACTCTGCCGAGTGGGCAGACTGTCGAAAGCACAACAGCCGAGGAAGAAACAACTAAAACTCCCTCTTTGGACGAAACAACAGATACATCTGAAAATGAGCAGGAGAGTGCCTCTGAAGTAACTCAGAGTGAAACTGAGGAAGCGACAACCAAAGCAGAAGTTCACTCGCATACAGATGAATGTTACAGCAAGACTCTTACCTGCACAAAATCAGAGCATATACATACTTCGGAATGCTTCCCCGATAAAACAGCCGACACCGAAACTGTAAGTGATTGGCTGAGTACAATTGAAAATGTTGAAATAACAAATGATATTCCCGAAAATCTCGTGGCCATTGCCATGTCTCAGCTTGGCTATGAGGAAAGCCGTCTGAACTTTGAGTTTGACGGCGACGCCAACAAAAACGGCTACACCCGCTACGGCGAGTGGTACGGCAACCCTTATGGTAAGTGGGATACAATGTTCGTTTCATTCTGTCTTCACTATTCAAACATAAACAATTCCGATGAGCTCAAAAGCTCAGGTGCTGAGCAATTCAGACTTGCATGGTCACAAAGGAATGTTTATTCTTCAGCTCAGGAATACAGTCCTCAGCGAGGAGATATAGTCTTTTTCGATGAGGATAAGGATAAC
>JAGBSR010000089.1 GCA_017631745.1 Clostridia bacterium
CAAACAGACAGATTATTGCGGAGGTGGATGCTATATGTCGATGAACACAGAATTCAAACCCAAAATAGTTGCATTCTGCTGCAACTGGTGCTCATATGCCGGCGCTGACCTTGCGGGCAGCAGCCGTCTCGCATATCCCGCTGATGTAAAAATTATCCGTGTACCCTGCTCATGCCGAGTAAACCCCATGTTTATTCTTCGTGCATTTGAAAGAGGTGCAGACGGTGTTATTATCTGCGGCTGCCACCCCGGCGACTGTCACTACAGCACAGGTAACTACTATGCAAGACGCCGTATGACTCTTCTGTTCTCAATGCTCGACTATATGGGCATCGAAAAAGGCAGAACACGCGTTGAATGGGTAAGTGCTGCTGAGGGCGTTAAGTTCTCCACAACAATGAATGACTTTGTTGACACCATCCGTCAGATGGGTCCTAACGTTAGATTGGGGGATTTAAGATGCAAGAACTGATTAAACGTATAACAGAGCTTCTCGAAAACGGCGAAGTACAGCGTGTTGTAGGTTGGAAGAAGGGCGACCTCGGTTACAACCCCGAACCCGCTTACTTTGAAACAGCAGAAGCACTTAAGGATTTTGTATACGACGGCTTCTGCGGTGCAAACCTTTCAAAATATATGATTAAGGCTTGCGAGCTCGAGGGCAAAACTCTCGTACTCCTCAAGCCCTGCGATACCTACAGCTTCAATCAGCTCATCAAGGAACACAGAATCTCAAAAGAGAAGATCTATGTTATCGGTGTTGGCTGTAAGGGTAAGCTTGATATCGAAAAGATCAAGGCTATGGGTATCAAGGGTATCACAGCTATCTCAGGTGTGGAAATCACAGACGAGTGCGATACTATTAATATAGAAACAGTATACGGTAACAAAACCGTAGCTTATAAGGATGCAATGCTTGAAAGATGTCACGTTTGCAAGGGCAAGGAGCACAAGGTTTATGATGAACTCTTCTTTGACAGTGCAGACACAGACGACGGCGACAGATTTGCAGGTGTTGACTATATCGAAAGCCTTTCACCTGAAGAGAAGTTCGAATTCTTCAAGAAAGAGCTCAGCAAGTGTATCAGATGTAACGCTTGCAGAAACGTATGCCCCGCTTGCTCATGCCGCAAGTGTGTATTTGACAGCACAAAGTTTGATGCTGACCGCAAGGCTAACGTTGATCCCTTTGAGGAGAGCATGTTCCACATCATCCGTGCATTCCATGTAGCAGGCAGATGTACTGACTGCGGCGAATGTAGCAGAGTATGTCCTCAGGGCATTCCTCTTCACCTGTTTAACAGAAAGTTCATCAAGGATATCAATGCATTCTACGGTGAATATCAGGCAGGTGCAGAAGTTGACGAGCGCTCACCTCTTACAAACTTCACATTTGATGACCTTGAACCCGGCGAAAGGAGATAAGCTATGAAAAAGATAAGCAAAGGCAACCTTATTGACCTTGTAGCTCTTATGGCTGAAAATCAGCAGGTTTATCTTCCCGTTAAGGCTAATGGTGAAACAAACTACGCTAGATATACTGCCGGTGCAGAGGTTGATATCGATACTCTCAAAACAGTTAAGAGCGCTAAGGAAGTTTTCTTCCCTCAGAGCGAAACACTCTATACTGTTGTAACAGAGGATAAAAAATATAAGATTACTCAGCAGGAGCTTCAGAAGGAAGAGTTCGTACTCTTCGGTGTAAGACCCTGCGATGTCAAGGGTATCGAAGTTCTTGACAGAGTATTCCTCACAGACCCCGTTGATACCTTCTACAAAGCAAGAAGAGACCACGGCGTTATCGTATCATTTGCTTGCAGCGAGCCCGAAGAAAGCTGCTTCTGTAAGGTATTTGGCATTGATTGTGCTGAGCCCAACGCAGACGTTGCTTGCTGGGTAAAGGACGGCGAAATTTTCTGGAAGGCTCTCACAGCTAAGGGTGAAGCTCTCACTGAAAAGTGTGCTTCAGTACTCGCTGACGCTGACGAAACAGCAGTTGATACTCTTAAGAGCGATATCAGAAATATCGTAGAAAAGCTTCCCTATATGAACCTTTCACTCGAGGGTTGGAACGGTGAAGTTACAGACGAAAAGTTCAATTCCGAAATCTGGGAAACACTTTACAAGCCTTGTCTTGCTTGCGGTACATGTACATTCGTGTGCCCCACATGTCAGTGCTATGACATCAAGGATTATAAGACAAGCAATGGCATTCAGAAGTATCGTTGTTGGGACTCCTGTATGTATTCAGACTTTACAATGATGGCTCACGGTAACAACAGAACAACTCAGCTTCAGCGTTACCGCCAGAGATTTATGCACAAGCTGGTTTACTTCCCCAAGAATAACGACGGTATGTATTCCTGCGTAGGTTGCGGCAGATGTGTTGACAAGTGCCCCGCATCCACAAATATTGTAAAGGTTATCAAAGCTTTTATGAATGAGGAGGCAGGAAAATAATGTGCGATTGTAATTGTCATAAGGACTACACCTTAGACACCCTTGTGCCTATGATCGGTGTGGTTACAGATATCCGTCAGGAAACACCTGATGTAAAGACCTTCAGAGTTAATGCTCCCGAGGGCGGCAAGCTCTTCGAGCATAAGCCCGGTCAGTGTGCTATGGTTTCTGTTCCCGGTGTTGGTGAGGCTATGTTCTCAATCACATCTTCACCCACAAACAAGGAATATCAGGAATTCAGCATCAAAAAGTGCGGCGTACTTACAGATTATCTCCACGAATTACAGGTTGGCGATGAAATCACAGTAAGAGGCCCCTACGGTAACAACTTCCCTGTAGATACAGAGCTTAAGGGAAAGGACCTTCTCTTTGTTGCCGGCGGTATCGGTCTTGCTCCTCTTCGCAGTGTTATCAACTATGTGCTTGATAATCGCGACGATTACGGCAAGGTAGATATTCTTTACGGCTCACGTTCAGCTGACGACCTTGTTCAGCTCAAGGAAATCCAGGAAGTATGGATGAAGGCTAAGGACGTAAACGTATACCTTACCATTGACAGACCTCAGGAAGGCTGGGACGGCCACGTTGGCTTCGTACCCGCATATCTCAAGGAGCTTGAACTCTCAGCTGATAAGACTGTTCTCGTTTGCGGTCCGCCGATTATGATTAAGTTCGTATTGGCAGCTCTTACAGAAATGGGCTATTCAAAGACTCAGGCTTACACAACTCTCGAGCTTCGTATGAAATGCGGTATCGGTAAATGCGGTCGCTGCAACATCGGTTCAAAGTATGTCTGCAAAGACGGCCCCGTTTTCCGCTGTGACGAAGTTGATGAACTTCCCGACGAGTATTAAGAAAGGACGAATAATAACATGAGTAACTTAGTTAATGTATATTTTTTCGGCAAAAAGTATGAAGTACCCGGCAGCCTGACAATTATGACAGCTATGGAATATGCAGGTTACACTCTTTCAAGAGGTTGCGGTTGCCGTCACGGCTTCTGCGGTGCTTGTGCCACAATTTACAGAATAAAGGGAGATAACACACTCAAGACTTGTCTTGCTTGCCAGAAGCAGGTTGAAGACGGTATGTATGTTGCTTCAATTCCCTTCTTCCCCACAGATAAGAGAACTTACGATATCGGTGAAATCAAACCCACACAGCAGATTATGATGGAGCTCTATCCCGAAATCTACAGCTGTATCGGTTGTAATGCCTGCACAAAGGCTTGTACTCAGGACCTCAACGTAATGCAGTATATCGCTTACGCTCAGAGAGGCGAGTATGAGAAGTGTGCTGAGGAATCATTCGACTGCGTAGCTTGCGGTTGCTGCAGCGTAAGATGTCCTGCTGAAATTTCACATCCCATGGTTGGTCTTCTTGCAAGACGCCTTGTAGGTAAATACATTGCTCCCGAAACAGAGCACCTTTGCTCAAGAGTTGAAGAAATCAACAAGGGCGCATATGACGAGCTCATCGAACAGGTTATGGCTAAGCCCATCACTGAAATGAAAGAGCTTTACAACACAAGAGAAATCGAGAAATAAGGAGGTGCCGCAATGTTTACTGAAAATATGCTTGAATCAATCAAAAAGGTAGAAGCTACCCGTGAAGAAAGAATGAAGACCGAACCCAGACGTATGACAGCTGAGGAAAAGGAAAATCTTCTTAAGAATTACCATCCCGACTACAGAGAAGACGGCTTCAGTGAAATCAAGGTTGGCCCCAACAAGGGTCAGAAGGCTCCCAAGGAACTTGCAGACCTTCTTCACTCAAACTCAAGACTTCTCACAGATAAGGTTGATCTTTCAAAGGTTGACTACGAAACAGATGTACTTGTTATCGGTGGCGGCGGTGCAGGCTCAAGTGCTGCAATCGAAGCTCACGAAGCAGGCGCAGCTGTAATGATCGTTACAAAGCTTCGTATCGGTGACGCTAACACAATGATGGCTGAAGGTGGTATCCAGGCTGCTGATAAGCCCAACGATTCACCCGTACAGCACTATCTTGACGCTTTCGGTGGCGGCCACTTTGCTGCAAG
>JAGBSR010000090.1 GCA_017631745.1 Clostridia bacterium
ACTGTGAGAGCCTTGATAGCCTTAGCCTTATTCTTTTCCATAATAGCTTCAACCGTTAGATTTTCATAGTGCTTGACGGCACGGATGAGATTTTTCTGCATCTCGGGCACATTTTCAATTTTATCGGGGTGTGCACCGTCTTTGTCGATAGTGCAGGAAACCTCGATTACATCACCGTCGTCAAGGAAATCCATGGCCCCCTCGTTGGGAATTGACAGCACCATCTTGACACTTTTACCCGAGTTGACAGCCTTGATAAAGTCAAGTGCAACAGCAGCGTATGAACCGTTTTCGGGCTGTTTGATGTAATCCTCTGCTGTGGGTACGGGGAACTTTTCCTCACGCATTTTGCCTGTCTCAATAGAGAAATAGCTGTTCTCTCTCATTGCATAATGCTCCATAAAGCAGTGGAAAGCTTTTTCAAAGTCATTATCGATGTCGATAGTTCTCATTTCCTCGAGCATATGCTCGTTGATTTCCATAATGGTTTCGCCACGGGTCTTGGCACCTGAAAGGATGCTGCCCACAGCCTTATCTCTGAAGTGATAGAAATAGAGATATTCGTTAGGCATAAGATTGTCGCTGAGCTCAACTAACTTTTCGGGGAAAAGACGAAGCTCAGTTGTTCTGTATATATCGGGATGAGCGAGAAGCTCGGCTGTGACATCTTTGCCGTCGTGCATAAATTCACCAAACCAGGAAAGGTGGTTGAGACCGAAGCACTTGAAGGTCATATCCTTATAGCCCGTCATTTCACGGAGCTGACGAAGAAAACCGCTGGGTGCATCACATACACCGTAAACATTGTTATAGCCCATAGTGCGAAGAGCCTGAGTAACAAGACCGCTGGGGTTAGTGAAGTTAAATATGGGAGCGCCGGGCTTGGCATAGAGCTTTGCCTGCTCGCAGTAATCGATAAGAGTGTGGATGCTTCTCAGTGCCATTGCAAAGCCGCCTGCACCGGTAGTCTCCTGACCGAGCACACCGAGGTTGAGGGCTGTTCTTTCATCAAAAACTCTGCCCTTGTCTCCCTCTGCACGGATAGTGGTAATAACAAAGTCCGCATCTCTGAGAGCTTCTTTTGCATCAGTTGTCAGAGAAAACTTAAGCTCAGGATTAATCATCTGAGAGATTTTCTTTGCAATCTTACCGTAGATATAAAGCTTCTCCTCGTCTATATCCATAAAAACTGTTTCGGTGATGCCCGTATCGGCAGCACCCAAAGCTATTGATTTTGCCAGAAACGGTGAGCGTACACCGCCTCCGCCTAAAACTGCAAGTTTCATATTTCTTCACTCTTTTCTGTGTTAGATGTCATTATTTTTTCAATCTGCTCCCTTGACGGGAAATCGCAGATTATCCAGCCTGTGCCCTTTTTAAGAGGGTACTGCATAAACTCTTTGTTGATATATTCAGCTGTGCCCACGAGGGTGCCGTTTGTTTTTGCACTTGTGGATATAAAATGCACAGCAAGCTTCTTCGGTAAGGTTTCTGCTATATCCAGATAATGCTTTGAGCACTGCCATTTTGTTTTCAGGTCAAGACCGTATCTGTCCTGAACAACTGCATCGGTGTCACCCGAAAGCTTAACCCTTTTTGCTGTGGTTTTCTTTCTTGCCTGATCGGGCCAGAAGGAAAAGTTAAGTCCACCCTTTGCCGTTTTATAAAAGCTTTTCCACACTCTGCATCGGCGCATAAGCACTATCTTTCCTCTGCACTCACCCAAAGTCGGCACCTTATTTTCAAGATACCAGCTATCTTCATCACCTTTGATATACTTATTATAAAAGGGTGGAAAAAACCAACGGTTGATAATGCCTCTGTCTTGCTTTATGCTGACTATAACCGTTTCGGCAGGGTTCTCGGAAAGAAAGCTTTTGCAGTCGGAAAGGACCTCACCGAAAGTCAGACGTTTTGTTTTTTCTTTGTCACTGTAGCAATCGGCAAGAGAGTGAATGAGATAAAATTCATCGCCTTTTTTTGTAAGCCTTATATCAAGAAAACGAACACCCATATCCAGCTGCTCAGCTATAGTTTTATCCTGACAGCGAGCCGCGTTTTCCATTGACACATAGGCAGTTGCACTGTCGTGGGTACCTGCAATATTAAGCTCGGACAGATACACCTTATCGTTTATTTCTGACAGAAAGTTCATATTCCTTTTCCTTTCGGAAGTTATATAAGCAGGACACAATAACCCATTTAAATTATGATATAATATTGAAAAGGAAATTGCAAGGGTGCAGGATGTTTTTCTACCTTTTGCATAATTGAAACTGCGGATAGTTATGCAAAAAATATAGCAGGCGGTAACGGCAAGGCAGGGGCTCCGTCGCCGGACGAAGTCCGGCGCGAGGGCGCACCCGAGGTGCGCCCTCGGAAATCGCCTGAGGCGATTTCGCGGAGCCCCCCCTCTCCTCTTGCGACCACTTACGATTTTAAATTAATTCGTTGACAATCTTTCCTTAAAATGATATTATTGAAATGATAAATTTTTCCCGAGGAGGATATATTATGAAAGCATATAAATTCTGGTTTTGCACAGGCTCACAGGACCTTTACGGCGACGAGTGCCTGAGAAATGTTGCAGAGCATTCAAAAATTATCGTAAGCGAGCTCAACAAGAGCGGTATTCTTCCCTTTGAAGTTGTGTGGAAGCCCACTCTTATCACAAACGAGCTTATCAGAAAGACTTTTAACGAGGCTAATATCGACGAAGACTGCGCAGGCGTTATCACCTGGATGCACACCTTCTCACCTGCCAAGTCCTGGATTTTAGGTCATCAGGAATATAAGAAGCCTCTTCTTCATTTACCTACTCAGTTCAATGAAGAAATCCCTTACGATACTATCGATATGGACTTTATGAACGAAAATCAGTCAGCTCACGGCGACAGAGAATATGCTCACATTCTCGCTCGTATGGGCATCGAAAGAGAAACAGTTGTAGGTCACTGGACAAATAAAGCTGTTGTTGAAAAGATTGCTTCCTGGATGAGAACAGCTGTAGGTATCGCTGAGAGCTCACACCTTCGCGTAATGAGAGTAGCTGACAATATGAGAAACGTTGCAGTTACAGAGGGTGACAAGGTTGAAGCTCAGCTTAAATTCGGTTGGGAAATTGACGCTTATCCCGTAAACGAAATTGCAGAAGCTGTTGAAGCAGTTTCACAGAGCGACATCAATGCACTCACAGACGAATATTATGAAAAATACAACATCATTCTTGAGGGCAGGGACCCTGCCGAATTCCGCAAGCACGTTGAAGTGCAGGCAGGTATCGAAATCGGTTTCGAGAGATTCCTCAAGGAAAAGAACTATCAGGCTATCGTAACTCACTTCGGTGACCTCGGTGCACTCAAGCAGCTTCCCGGTCTTGCTATTCAGAGACTTATGGAAAAGGGCTACGGCTTCGGTGCAGAGGGTGACTGGAAGGTTGCTGCTATGGTCCGCCTTATGAAGATTATGACCGAGGGTATGAAGGATGCCAAGGGTACATCAATGCTCGAGGACTACACATACAACCTTGTTCCCGGCAAAGAGGGTATTCTTCAGGCTCATATGCTTGAAATCTGCCCCTCAATTGCTGACGGCAAAATCGGCATCAAGTGCAAGCCTCTTTCAATGGGCGAAAGAGAAGATCCCGCAAGACTTGTATTCACAAGCAAAGAGGGCAAAGGTATCGCTTGCTCACTTATCGATTTAGGCCACCGCTTCCGTCTTATCATCAACGAGGTTGACTGCATCAAGACAGAGAAAGAGATGCCCTCACTTCCCACTGC
>JAGBSR010000011.1 GCA_017631745.1 Clostridia bacterium
AAATCTTCGCAAGCCAATGTTGCCGCAACAGTACCGTCTGCCGCCGCAGTAGTAAGCTGTCTGACAGGCTTCTTTCTGCAGTCCCCTGCAATATATATTCCCTCTTTAACCTTACAGTCCTCACCTGCTTTTACATAGCCATACTCATCAAGAGGAAGTATGTCTGCAAAATCTTTAGTGGCAGGAACCTGACCGATAGCAAGGAAAAGTCCGTTGACTGCTATTTCTCTTTTTTCATCTGTCCTGACATTTTTCACCGTTACACTTTTAAGTATAGGTGAAGCTGTAGCCGATACCAACACACTGTCGAGGACAAGCTCAACATTATCTTTTTCTCTTAGCTTATTTACAAGAGAGTCCTCGGCTCTGAAAGCATCTCGTCTGTGAACAAGATAAACCTTTTTGCAAATCTCAGCTAAGTAGAGAGCATCCTGCACAGCGGTACTGCCGCCGCCCACCACCATAGTTTCACGATTTCTGAAGAAGTTTCCGTCACATACAGCACAGTATGAAAGCCCTCTGCCTATAAGGCTCTGCTCATTTTCGAGACCCGACTTTCTCGGCTCGGCACCCATAGCAAAAATAACAGCCTTTCCCTCATATTCGCCTTTGTTGGTAATGACCTTTTTTATTTCTCCGTCTATAACTTTGGTTACAATCTCATTTTTAAACTCACAACCGAAATCCTTAGCCTGAGCGTGAAGATTCATACTCAGCTCTGCACCGCTGATATTTTTAAAACCCGGATAATTTTCCACGGCATGGCTCTGGCTTATCTGACCGCCGTATGCTTTCTTTTCAAAAAGCAATACACTCTTACCGCTTCGAAGGGCGTACACTGCCGAAGTAAGACCGGCAATGCCTCCGCCGATAATGATTATATCTGTCATAGGTTTTCACCATCCTTATCTGACTTAATAGTTTTATTCTATCACAAGTCAAGGTAAAATAATATAGCAAGGTAGATTTTTTTGAAAAAACACAGAAAAATTATATAGCAGTATGGAAAATCTTGTTTTCTTGTGATATAATACTTTAGAATGTGTAATTATGCTTATTTTTCCTACATATTTTTTTCATACACACTTTTTAAGGAAAGGAAGTAATGACTTTGAATAAAACCGTATGCGGTCTTAATATAAATTACACCCAGCGTGGCGAAGGCGACCTTGTTGTGCTTCTTCACGGTTGGGGTAGTAATATCACTCTCTTCGAGCAGGCTATCGCAATACTCGAAAGAAAGTATAAGGTTGTGGCTATGGATATGCCCGGCTTCGGTGAAAGTGAAGAGCCCAAAGAGCCTTGGGATGTTGACAATTATGTTGACTTTGTCCTCGAGTTTCTCAAGGACTATAACCCCTCAAAAATCACAGTGCTCGGTCACTCCTTCGGCGGCAGAGTTATCATCAAGATGTGCTCAAGAGAGCTCCCCTTTGAGATTGAAAAGGTTATTCTTGTTGACGCTGCAGGTGTCAAGCCCAAGAAGACTCTCAAACAGAAAACAAAGCAGAAAATCTACAAGGCAACCAAGAGCATCTATTCATCCGATGTTGTGCAGAAGATGTTTCCCGATGCACTTGAAAATCTCCGCAAAAGAAACGGCTCAGCTGACTACAATGCCGCTTCACCTATTATGAGACAGACTCTCGTTAAGGTTGTCAACGAAGATTTATGCGAGCTTATGCCCAATGTCAAAGCTCCCACACTTCTTGTCTGGGGTACCGCCGACGATGCGACTCCCCTCTCCGATGCTCTCATTATGGAAAAGCTTATGCCAGAAGCAGGTCTTGTGAAGTTTGAGGGCGCAGGTCATTACAGCTTCCTTGAGTGTGCTCCCCAATTCGGCAGAGTACTTGCAAGCTTTATGAACATCAATCTTTAATCTGAAAGGATAATATATATGGCTACTGTTTTAGTTTTTATGACTATGGCGCTGTTTTTCATCAACACATCAATGTCTGTTATTGATTCGGTACACTTTTTTCAGCTTAACTCCTACCGTTTCGATACCCACACTAAATGGATAAGAGAAAACTCACGCAAATATCTCACTCACAATATCATTTCGGTTTTAATGCTTATCGTGGTATTCATTACTATGAATCCTATCGTTAAAGCCATTGTTCTTGAGGCGCTTTTCATCATCTCACTTCCTACAGAGAAGCCCAAAAAGGCAAAGAAGCCTCTCGTTTATACCGCAAGAGTAAAGCGTATGCTTTTCACCACTGCACTTGTTATCATTGCAGTACTTGCACCTGCTACTGCCGTAGGTCTGACATCAGCTCACGAAACATATGCTCTTTGCGCTATGGTGGTAATCTATACCCTTTCGCCTTATATCATTCTTCTTTCAAATCTCATCAACAAGCCCGTTGAGCTCAGCATCAATCAGTACTATACCAACGATGCAAAGAAAATGCTCAAAGCCTGCCCCGACCTCAAGATTATCGGTATCACAGGCTCCTACGGCAAAACAAGTGTAAAATATTATCTGACAACTCTTCTCAGAAGCAAATACAATGTTCTTATGACTCCCGAAAGCTATAATACTCCTATGGGCGTTGTTAAAACTATCCGCGGCTCACTCAAGGCAACAGACGAAATCTTTGTTTGCGAAATGGGTGCTAAATGGGTTGGTGATATCAAAGAGCTTTGCGATATCGTTCACCCCCACCACGGCATCATCACATCAATCGGCCCTCAGCATCTCGAGTCCTTCAAGACACTGGATGCTATCAAGGGTACAAAGTTTGAGCTTGCAGACGCTCTCCCCGAAGGCGGTATGCTCTTCCTCAACGGTGACGACGAAAACATCGACTCATACAAGGGCGACAGAAAGCATATCTCATACAGTCTCGAGGGTGGCGACTACTCAGCCTTTGACATTGCAGTATCCGAAAGAGGTACTACTTTTAAAGTGAAAGCTCCCGACGGTGAAACTCAGGAATTTTCAACCAAGCTCATCGGCAGACACAACGTACTGAACATTGTTGGTGCTATTGCTGTCAGCCACAAAATGGGCATTGCACTTAAAGACCTCCGCTCAGCTGTAAGAAAGCTCGAGGGTGTACCCCACAGACTTCAGCTCAGCGACAAGGGCAATATGACCATCATCGACGATGCCTATAACTCAAATCCCAGCGGCACAAAGGCAGCCCTTGAAGCTCTCTCACTCTTTAACGGCTTTAAGATTCTTGTAACTCCCGGCATGGTTGAGCTTGGCAGCAAGCAGGATGAGCTCAACAGAGAATTCGGTCAGAATGCAGCCGATGTCTGTGACTATGTTGTACTTGTAGGTGCCAAGCAGGCAGTACCCATCAAGGCAGGCTTACTTGACAAAAATTACGATGAGAGTAAAATATATGTTGCTTCAAATATCAATGATGCACTCACTCATGTCTATGCTCTTAATTCTCAGGGCAAAAAGAAGATCGTTCTTCTTGAAAACGACCTTCCCGATAACTATTAATCTTTTCAAAAGGTGTGATATATTATGAAAATCAAAGTCGGTGTGCTTTTCGGTGGTAAGACCGTTGAACACGAAATTTCAATCATTTCAGCTATTCAGGCTATGGGATATTTAGACAGAAGCAAGTATGATGTTATCCCCATCTACATAACAAAGAATAACGAATTTTATGTAGGTGAAGAAGTAGGCAAAATCGAAAGCTATACTGATATAAACACTCTTATCAAAAACTCACAGAGAGTTATTATGGTCAGAGACGACAATAAGGTCAACCTTATCAAGTATCCCCAGAAAATGTTTTCAAAGGGCGTTGTTGACTATATTGATATCGCTTTCCCCATTGTTCACGGCACCAATGTTGAAGACGGTACTCTTCAGGGCTTCCTTAAGATGTTCAACATCCCCTATGTCGGCTGTGATGTGCTTTCATCAGCTGTAGGTATGGATAAATATGTAATGAAAACCGTACTTAAGGATAACGGCATTCCCGTTCTTGACTGCAAATGCTACACAGCTAAGCAGTACGATGAAAACGAAGAAGCTATCATCGAAGAAATCGAAAAGGTTATCGGTTACCCCCTTATCGTTAAGCCCGTAAACCTGGGCTCATCAATCGGCATTTCAAAAGCTGAAAAGCGCACAGAACTTTACGATTCACTTGACACCGCTTTCCGCTATGCTACAAAGGTGCTCGTTGAAACAGCAGTGCAGAATCTTAAGGAAATCAACTGCTCAGTTCTCGGCGACTACGAAGAAGCCGAGGCTTCAGAGTGTGAAGAGCCCGTATCAAGCGATAAGATTCTTACCTTCGCTGAAAAATATATCGGTGACGGCTCAGCCAAAGGCGCAAAGGGTGCTAAAGGCGGCGTAAAGTCATCAGGCAGCAAAGGTATGGCTACTCTCAAGAGAAAGATTCCCGCTGACATCACAGATGAGCAGAGAGATACTATCCGTGACCTTGCAGTAAAGGCATTCAAGTGTCTCGGTTGCGGAGGTGTATCAAGAATCGACTTTATGATGGATACAGCTACAGGTAACATCTGGCTCAACGAAATCAACACTATCCCCGGCTCACTTTCATTCTATCTCTGGGAGCCCATCGGTGTTAAGTATTCAGAGCTTCTTGACAGAATGATTTCACTTGCACTCAAGCGTGAGCGTGAAGGCGAAAACATCACCTACTCCTTTGATTCAAATGTACTTCAGGGTGTAAAGCTCGGTGGCGGCACCAAAGGTGCAAAGGGCACTAAAGCTTAAAATAAAAAACATAAAAAGTTTTGGTCAAGCTTTTACAAAAGCTTGCAGGATATGGGACAGAGTCCCACAAATAAACAGCCAAATCGTCAGACGGTTTTCACTTCCAAGCGAAGCCGTCTGTTTTTATTGTCATATTGTATAAAGTAAATATATCCTATATGTGTAATCTGCCTATTTTTTCTTGTTTTTGTATAAACAGTAGAATTACAATCGGTTTTGTGCTATAATGCAAGAATGATAAATATGGCAAATTTTCTATTACTTTTTGCCTTTTCAAATCCAAAATCGAGGAGGAAATAAATTGGTACAGACTTTAAAATCAAAAGTATCAGATTTCAGAACCTACTGGAAAATTCCTATGCCCGGTCGCTATATGCCCTTCAAGGAAATTATGGCATATGCTGTCGGCGGTATGGGTGCTTATCTCATCATCACTATGGCGTCAATGCTTATTGTCAGCACAAACAATATGGTTGTCAGCGCCGCTGTAGGTGTTTCACCCACCCATATGTACATACTCTACATAATTTCAACCATCGCTAACATCCCTCTCACTGCTCTGAGAGCCAATATGGTTGACAACACCCGTAACAAAGCAGGTAAATACAGACCTTATCTTCTTTCTATGGGTATCCCCACCGTTCTTATCAGCCTTGGTTATGTGTGGTTCCCCTATGACGCACTCTACAACCTTTTCCCCATGCAGATTTTCGGCTATGAAGGCGGCTATGTTGCAAAATTAGCAGTAGTTCTCTTCTTTAACCTTCTGCTGCAATTCTTCTTCAACTTCTTTAACGATGCTTATACAAACCTCGTTCATGTTCTTTCACCCAACACACAGGAAAGAACTGATGTTCTCTCAATCAAATCAGTTATCTACTCATTT
>JAGBSR010000091.1 GCA_017631745.1 Clostridia bacterium
CAAGGCTATGGGCTTCAACTGTGTCCGCGTACCCTTCTGGTACAGAAACTTCTACTATGACGACAAGGGTACAAAAATCCTTGACGAAAACGGCGAATGGGACTTCTCAATCCTTGACTGGGTTGTTGAGGAATGTGCTGAAAGAGGTCTATATGTTATCCTCGATATGCACGGAGCAGTAGGCTCACAGAGTGACGCTCCCCATTCAGGCAGAGCCTTCGGCGGAGCTCAGCTTATGGAGGACAGTGAGCAGGGTGAGGAATACCGCAGACTTACAGACGAGCTCTGGACTGCAATCGCTTCACGCTTCAACGGCAACCCCGCAGTTGCTATGTACGACCTTCTTAACGAACCCATGTGCGACGTACAGTGCACAGAAATCGAAAGAAGAATCAAGAACGAATCAATCTATACACGTCTTTACAATACTGTAAGAGCAGTTGACGAGGAACACGTTATTACTATGGAAGCTATCTGGACAGGATTTGCTCTTCCCAAGACATTCTTCAAGGGTTGGGAGAATGTAGTATATCAGGTACACTTCTATAACAACTCAGACTTCATCTTCAATTTCTTCCTTCTTCTTACAATTGCAATTCATCCCAATGTACCTCTTATGGTTGGTGAATTCTATCCTCATAAAGCTACAACTTGGGAAAACTGCTTCTCAACTATGAATAAGCTGGATTACAGCTGGATGCTCTGGACATATAAGGCAACAGGCCATGGTATGTGGGATTCAGACTGGTGTATGTACGGTTCATCAAACGGCTTCTGGAGAGCAGATATTTTCAAGGGCACATATGAAGATATAGCGAATGCATGGTCAGCTGAAAGACTCAACACAAACGGTGATTGGTTTGAGAGCACAGGCCACTATGAAACAAATGTAAAAGACCATCTTTAATCTTAATCAAACAGTAAAGGCAGTCCGCAACGGACTGCCTTAAGTTTTGTGTTTTGCAATAAATAAACGGAGCGAACAATCGCTCCGTTTAAGTTTATCTTAGAATAAGCCGGTAATTTTGCCGTCTTCGTCAACATCAATTTTCATTGCTGCGGGCACCTTGGGAAGACCGGGCATTGTCATAATGTCGCCTGTGAGAACAACGATGAAGCCTGCACCTGCACTGATTTTTACATTTCTTACAGTAACGGTGAAGCCTTCGGGAGCACCGAGCTTTGTGGGGTCATCTGAGAAGCTGTACTGAGTTTTAGCAACACAGATGGGGCAGTTGCCGTAGCCCATTTCTGTCAGCTTTGCAATCTGCTTTTTAGCAGCAGGCAGGAATGCAACATCTTCACCGCCGTAAACATTGGTTACGATGTCTTTGATTTTCTGCTCGATAGTGTCTTCTGCATTATATGAGAAGCTGAACTGTGAGTTATCTTCCTCTTCGCAAAGGCGTACAACCTCTTTAGCAAGCTCAACGCCGCCCTTACCGCCGTCTGCCCATACAGTTGAAAGGCAAACGTTTACGCCGAGCGCCTTGCACTTTTCGATAACGAATTCGATTTCCTTATCGGTATCGGTGGGGAAGCGGTTAACTGCAACAACACAGGGAAGCTTATATACATTTTTGATATTTGAAACATGTCTGAGAAGGTTGGGGATACCGCCTTCAAGAGCCTCGAGATTTTCTTCGCCGAGCTGAGTCTTAGCAAGACCTCCGTGCATCTTAAGAGCGCGGATTGTTGCAACCATAACAACAGCTGAGGGAGTAAGACCTGCCATTCGGCACTTGATATCAAGAAACTTTTCAGCACCAAGGTCAGCACCGAAGCCGGCTTCTGTGATAGCATAGTCGCCCATCTTAAGAGCTGTCTTTGTAGCGATAACTGAGTTACAGCCGTGTGCGATATTTGCAAAGGGACCGCCGTGTACAAATGCGGGAGTACCCTCGAGAGTCTGAACAAGGTTGGGCTTGAGTGCATCTTTGAGAAGAGCTGTCATAGCGCCTGCTGCACCGATTTCACCGCAGGTAACAGGCTCGTCCTTGAAGTTGTAGCCGATAACGATTCGGCTGAGTCTTTCCTTGAGGTCTGTGATTGATGAAGCCAGGCAAAGTACAGCCATAACCTCACTTGCAACGGTAATGTCAAAACCGTCTTCACGGGGTGTACCGTTGACCTTGCCGCCAAGACCGTCTGTGATGAAACGAAGCTGTCTGTCGTTCATATCAAGACAACGCTTCCAGGTGATACGGCGTACGTCGATACCCAGCTGATTGCCCTGCTGAATGTGGTTATCTATCATTGCAGCAAGAAGATTGTTTGCACTTGTGATAGCGTGGAAGTCGCCTGTGAAGTGAAGATTGATATCTTCCATAGGTACAACCTGAGCGTAACCGCCGCCTGCTGCACCGCCCTTGACACCGAATACGGGGCCGAGTGAGGGCTCACGAAGAGCAACTGTAACCTTTTTACCGATGAGGCTCATACCGTCTGCAAGACCGATGGTAGTTGTTGTTTTGCCTTCGCCTGCAGGTGTGGGAGTGATAGCTGTAACAAGTACAAGCTTGCCGTCGGGCTTGTCTTTTGCATCTGCTAAAAGTGAAAGGTCAATTTTAGCCTTGTAGTTGCCGTACTGCTCGATGTACTTTTCAACCTCAGCCTTTTTGGCAATTTCGGTGATGTGCTGAATTTTGCACTGCTGTGCTATTTCGATGTCTTATAAATAACTCATATTTTTTTCCTCCAATTCTCATATATAAGTCGGGTGGTGTATAAAAACACCGAGACTATCTAAAATTATACAATATTATTCTTTTTAAGTCAATGAAAATTTCGGGAAAGTTGATTTTTACGGTGGGGTGGGGCGGCTCCATAGCCGAAGCCCGTCTGGCTTCGGCGCAGCGACCCAGCGGGTAGCTGCAAATCGCGCCGCGAATTAATGGAGCCGCGCCAG
>JAGBSR010000092.1 GCA_017631745.1 Clostridia bacterium
ACCCTTCCGTGTGCCCATCGCTCGTCTTGCAGCAGCTCAGGCAGCAATCGCAAACAAATAATCTGTTTCAATAACAGTTCAGCCCGTCGATTTTCGGCGGGCTGTTTTTTGTGTATGAAAACGCGGCGCTTAATATGAAGTGTATGTGTTGAGCATAGTTTATTTGGAATTTATCTAACTCAGTTAATAATATGTTTATAAAAAATAATAAACAAATTGTGTAGTATGCTGCCATAATGAAAATCGATATATTTAATTGTTTTGTTTAATAAGTCGAATTGAATGTCTAAAGGAGAAAAAATATGATATCAGCAGCAAACAATCTTAACTGTGTAGAGTTTCCGATATCGAGAGAGTTGTTGATGAATTCCCGGAAATCAATGAATGCTGTGCAACTCAGGGTTGGGATAACGGCAGATCAATGGTTCGTCTGTATGCTTCACTTCATAATAAGAATATTGATACTGAAGCTCTTAAGGTAAAAATCAGTGCAACCTTTGAAAAGGAATTCTCAAAGTTCTATGTACCCAGAGATTTCGTGTTTATGGATGAGCTTCCTCAGACACCTCTTTTGAAGATTGACTTTATGAAGCTTATCGATGCAGACCCCGAAAAAGTAAGAGCAGTGGGGAAAATTTCATAAATTTGTTACACAAAGCCTGAGTTTGTACATTTACAAACCCAGGCCCCTGTGCTATAATCATAATGTTATAATTAAAATTCCTTATAAAGTAAGTTAAAGGAGACAGTTCCAAATGATTACCATTAATTCACTGATGTGCAAGGGCTGCGGTTACTGCATCAGATTCTGCCCCAAGCACATATTGGAAATGGGTAAAGAAAGATCAGCCAAGGGCTTTTTCTATCCCGTGAATATTGATAAAGATGCCTGCACATCCTGTGGCATCTGTGCTTTGATGTGCCCCGAAGCGGCTATTGAAGTATCGGATAAGGAGGCGTAAAAATGGAAAAGAAATTTATGAAGGGCTGTGAAGCTATTGCCGAAGCTGCTGTAAGAGGCGGCTGCCGTTTCTTTGCAGGCTACCCTATCACTCCTCAGAATGAAATCCCCGAATATCTTTCATGGCGACTTCCTCAGGTCGGCGGTGCATTTGTGCAGGGCGAAAGCGAGGTTGCATCAATCAATATGGTTTACGGTGCAGCTGCAACAGGCAAGCGCGCTCTCACAAGCTCATCAGGCCCCGGTATCAGTCTTAAGGCTGAGGGTATCTCATATCTTGCATCGGCTCAGCTGCCTGCTGTTATTGTGAATATCTCAAGAGGCGGCCCCGGTCTCGGCTCAATTCAGCCGGCTCAGTCAGACTATCTCCAGGCAACAAAAGCTCTCGGTCACGGCGGCTTCAGAGCTATGGTGTTTGCTCCCGCTACCTTACAGGAAGCAGTTGATCTGACATATAACGCGTGGGAATATGCTGAAAGATACAGAAACCCTGTTATGATTCTTATGGACGGCTGTCTTGGTGCCATTATGGAAGAGGTTGAGTTCCCCGAAATGAAAGAGCTCACTGCCGACAATGTTAAAGAATGGTGTCTCGACAGAATAGACGGCAGAGAAGACGACCATATGATTACTCCCATCCTCCCCGAACCCTTACTCGAAAAGCTCAACATCGGCAAGGGCATGCAGTATAAGATGTGGGAAAAGCTCGACACTAAGGTTGAAGAGTTTATGCTCGAGGATGCAGAATATGTTGTTGTGGCTTACGGTATTGCCGCAAGAGTAGCAAAAGAAGCAGTGCTCAGGCTCAGAGAAGAGGGCTGCAAGATAGGCATGGTACGCCCCATCACTCTTTATCCCTTCCCCAAGGCAAGCCTTAACAATCTCGATTACACCAAGGTAAAGGGTGTTATTGATATAGAAATGACCATTCCTGCTCAGATGCGCGAGGATATTGAGCTTCAGGTTAAAGACCGCTGTCCCGTATATGAATACGGCAGAAGCGGCGGTATGCTCCTTGACGACGACGGCGTATATGAAGCTATTGCTAAAATTGTAAAGGGAGGAGAATAATTATGGCAGAGTACAAAAGACCTCAATCCCTCAAGCCTATGGCAACCCCCTACTGCCCCGGATGTCTTCACGCTCTTGCAACAAGACTTGTTGCCGATGTAATCGATGAGCTTCAGCAGTCACAGAATGCAATCAATGTTGTATCAGTAGGTTGCAGCGCCCTCAACCTTTACACCTGGAAGGGCGACGTTATCGGTGCCGCTCACGGCAGAGCTCCCGCAGTTGCAACAGGTATCAAGAGATGTCTTCCCGACAGACTTGTTTTCACCTATCAGGGCGACGGTGACCTTGCCGCTATCGGTCTTGCTGAGATTATGTCTGCAGCAAACCGCGGTGAAAACTTCACTGTTATTTTCGCAAACAACCAGACCTACGGTATGACCGGCGGTCAGATGGCTCCCACTACTCTCATCGGTCAGAAATCAACAACAACTCCCTTCGGCAGAGACCCTATGACAACAGGTTATCCTCTTAAGATGTGCGAGCTTATGGCAGTACTCGAAGCACCGGTATTTGTTGCAAGATATGCCCTCAACTCCCCCAAGGGCGTTATGGACGCCAAGAAGGGCATCAGAAAAGCCTTCGAGCTTCAGATGGCAGGCAAGGGCTTCACATTTATCGAGCTTCTCACAAACTGTCCCACAAACTGGGGTATGGGTCCCATCGACACTCTCGAGTATATGAACACAAACACTATCCCCTACTTTAAACCGGGCATTTATAAAGATAAGGAGAGTGAAGCATAATGAAACAGTCCTTCGTATTTTCAGGCTCAGGCGGTCAGGGTATTATGAGCGCAGGCATCACTCTTGCTCAGACTGCTATAGCTATGCAGAAGCATTCCACCTTCCTTCCCGAGTACGGCCCGGAACAGAGAGGCGGCAGTGCCAAGTGTACGGTTATTATCAGCGACGCTGAAATCATTTCACCTCTTCCCAAAAAGTGCGACACTCTCATCGCAATGAACGAGCTTGCATATGCCAAGTTTATAGGTGATGTGAAAGAAGGCGGCACAGTAGTTGTAAACTCAAGCAGAGTAAAGACAACTGCAAGAGACGATGTGAAGACAATTTCCGTGCCCGTTGACGATGTTGCTCTCGAGCTCGGCAATGTCAAGGTTGCCAATACAGTACTCATCGGCGTGCTCATCGGCGCAACAGGCATCATCAGCAAGGATGTTGTTATTGCCGCACTGAGTAAGAAATTCAAAGAAAAAAGCCCCGCAATTATGGAGCTTAATATCGCAGCTATTGAAAAGGGTATTGAACTCGGCTCAAAGGCGTGATAAAACTGAATATAAAAGCAGAAATAGCGGAGCGTTCGTAAGAGCGCTCCGCAGTTTTATTTGTCTTTAGAAAGCTTCATTCTATGGCAAGGCAAAGGAGTAAAAAGCAGTTAATGTAAAGACACATTAAATTTAACAAACGATTGATTTTTCCGTTAAAATATGGTAAATTATTCTTGCAACAACAAATCTTCATATTAACTCATATGTCAGGCACGCTTTCTTTGATAAAGTGTGTCTCTGTTTAATCATTTATACAGTGAGAATTAAGATTTGTGCCGCAGCAAATGAGATGTATTTTACGCTGCATTTCATTTGGAACACACTTTTTGTTTATTCGTTTAAAGGAGAGATGTTTATGTGTAAAAAGATTAGTGCTGTTTTAATCTGCTTTGTAATATTATTTTCTTTTGTTTCGTGCGGTTTTGCTGACGAAAATTCAGATGAAGCAGATACTAACAAGGTATTTGAAGTCGGTAAAACTTTGTATGAATGTGACAAGTTTGAATTGTCTTGTGTGAAAATATCTTCAGACGGCATAGAGTTTAATTGTAAAAATAAAACTGATGAAGAAATAAAAATTCATTTAACTGTTGCATTGGACGGAACAGTTGCATCCTTATCAAGTGAAGCAAGCGAAACAACAATTGCTCCCAATAAATCACAAGCCTTTTATATGCACAGTTCTTTAAAAACAGCCGAACATAAGCTGATGTCTGTAAACGGAACTGCTTTTATTGATAGCGGAAATGTTACTTTTGATGTTTGCGATTTTGACTTGGGCGGTAAAGAAAATAAAGAAAACCTTGCGAAAGGTGAAACTTATTATTCAACCAAAGATCTCGTTGTTGCATATATCGGTGCAACTGCTCAAGGATTAGATTTTAAAGTTATCAACAGCCGAGGAAAGAGCATTACTTTCGGAGCTGATAGTCTTAAAATAAACGGAGAATCTGAAGACTATGATATTAATACTACAACGATACCTGCTCATTCACAGGGCGTTTATAGTATTGATATTCTTAGTCACAATGAAAATTACTTTTCAAATCAATTAACTTCTTTTGAATGTGTATTGGAAGCAAGCATTGACGGAAAAGGTGTAGTTGACAGATTTCCTGTATCTTACAATAAAGACGAAGACACTACAAACAATAAAGAGGAAGACACTGCTACAGAGGAAACTACAAATAAAGTTGAATCCACCACGGCAGATAAAGCTACCGAAGGTTTAAGTTATGTCAGTGCGGCAAGATTGTTTGAATCAGAACTGGAAAATTTTTATGAGCTGATTTACGATCTGAATAATAACCTCGATTATTATGAAAATAATGATTTTACTGAATTGGAAATCGTAAAAACATATGAGTCTATATGGAAAAACATGTCTGATGATGCAAAATCAATTTATATAAACCTTACAATGGAAGCACCTCCTGAATTGTATGAAGATATATGGTATGATTTTGCGGAATGTATGGAAGAGCTCTCGAATATTTTGGCAAAGGGCACAAACTTAGACACCAATAACGACGACGAATATACGGATGATGAAATAGTAGATGTTATTACAGATATAGGTAATGACTTTGTAGAGATTTCCAAAGAAGCTATTGCATTAGCAGAAGAGCTTGGCACCCTTTCTGAGCAGGTTGCAGAAACAGAAGATGAAAGTGAAACAGAAACTGAATCCGAAACAACAAAAGCATACAGCACCAAGTCTTGTTTAATATGTGGAAAGCAGGCTTCTTACAGTTATTCAGTTACATCTTCCGGCACAACTGAGTATTATTGTACAGAACATTATGAATTGTTCCAATCACTCTTAAACTAATTTTAATTCCTGATTAGGTTTTAAC
>JAGBSR010000093.1 GCA_017631745.1 Clostridia bacterium
GCTTATGTCGGTTACGTACATGCTATCGCTCATAACCTCGGCGGTCAGTACGGCGTACCTCACGGTCTTGCAAATGCTATTATTCTTCCCTATGTTCTTGAGTACTACGGTGAGACAGCTCACAAGCGTCTTGCTAAGCTTGCTGAAATCGCAGGTGTTAAGACAACAGGCTCAGACAAAGAAAAGGCTGAAGCATTTATCGAGGCTATCAAGACTCTCAACAAGAATATGAATATCCCCGACGGCTTTGATATGGTTCAGGAAAAGGATATTCCCGTTATTGTTGAAAGAGCTCTCAAAGAGGGTAATCCTCTTTATCCCGTTCCCAAGATTATGGACAAGGCAGATTGCGAAGCCGTAATCAGAAGAATGATGAAATAATTTACATAAGAAAAGACGGTCGATTTTTCGGCCGTCTCTTTTTATTTGATTGTGATTAATCTTCTTTTTTCACAGTAAATCTGTATACCAGCGGAGCTGTTATTATAGGTATCAGCAAAAGCACAGCTACAAATATCATCACCATAGTCCCTGTGTCACTATAACTTGCAACGCCTAAAATGTCGCATATTTTTTCATTAAGATAAGAAAACAAAGATGTTACAGGCATACATAAAAACATAAAAGGCAAGTATAAACCTAATGCTGCAAGCAGATAGGATGCAAAAGGCAAAAGCATTGTAATGTAAATTGCTTTAAAGGCTTTTGTCATCGAGTTTCTTTTTGTGAGATACCCGACTAACACTGCAAACACTATCCATATTGCAGGAATCATACAAGCATAAAGATCATTGCCTGTATCTATATGACCCACATCTCCACCGACAATTACGCCTGTGCCGAGAACATTCATAATATACAGTATTACAGTCACAATCACACCAACAACAGCAATATCAGATTCTTTAATCTCCAGATCGATTTTAAGAGGTTTCATCACAATTCAACTCCTTTAATATTAAATTTTACTCTCTCCTTTACACTTCAAATATATGCTTAACATATTAAAAAGTCAAGTTACAGTTTTGTTACTTTTCAGGCAATTTTGTGATGTGCAGGGGGGGCTGACGCGCCGTAAACGGCGAGCGGACGCCAAAGGCGTCCGCCCGAAAATCGCAAAGCGATTTTCCGTCAGCCCCCGCCTCACCGCAGCCTCTTATTTATTAAAAATAATATAATGCCTTGTCCAAACAACCCGATTGTGTTATCATAGTTATATCAACATAAAAGGAGAAGTTCTATGACAGCTATTATTCATCAGATACTTTACAAAATGATTGCAACTCTTATTTCAATTCCGATGCTTTTAGGAATAAATATCGATTGCCTGAAAGCAGACAACAGCAATTGGAACACCAATTACACCTATGTTTTTGTTCACGGACTTTCAGGTTGGGGCAGCTATGACGACACATATAAGGTTATGCCTTATTGGGGTATGTTCGGCGGTGAACTTATGGGATATCTTAAAGATAAAGGCTTCGATGCGTATGCTGCATCTGTAGCTCCTACAAACAGCGCCTGGGACAGAGCTTGCGAGCTCTATGCACAGCTTACAGGAACAAGAGTAGATTACGGCAAAGCTCACAGCGAAAGATGCAATCATGACAGATACGGCGAAGATTTCACTGGCAGAGCGCTTATTGAGAGCTTCAGTGCAGAGGATAAAATAAATCTTCTCGGCCACTCTTTCGGCGGTGCAACTGTAAGACTCTTTGCAAGTATAATGGAAAAAGGCTCTGCAGAAGAAATTGCAGCAACACCTGCAAATGAGCTTTCTGATTACTTCAAGGGCGGCAAGGGAGACTGGATTTACTCAATTACAGCACTTGCAGCACCTCACAACGGCACTACTGCTTACAACACCGGTGAGGGCAAGGAAGAAGCTCCCGAAGAGAAGGCCGGAATAACGAATCCTCTTAAGGATGCATTTGCAGGCATTGCAGACAAGCTTATGAGTCAGTTTACAGGCGGAGAAAAAGACGGCAGAATCGACAGCGACTATGCTGCATACGATATGTATATAGACAATGCCCTTGAGCTTAACAAAACCATCACCACTTACAAAGATACATATTACTTCTCAATAGCTTGCACAGCAACAACGAAGAATGAAGACGGCACATATTCGCCTGACAAAAAGAAAATGGAAAGTCTCTTTGTCTCTTCAGCTGAAGAGATGGGCAAGTACACAGGTGTGACAAAGGGTGGTTTTATAATTGATGAGACCTGGCTTGAGAATGACGGTCTTGTTAATACGGTTTCGGCTCTTGCACCGTCAAGTGCACCTACTGCTGAGTACAAAGAGGGCAATGTCAACAAGGGTGTATGGAATATTATGCCTGTATATGACGGTGACCATATGTCGCTTCAGGGCGGTATGACAAAAATCAATGATGTTAAATGTTTCTATGTTGATCACTTAAGCATGATTAACAGTTTATAATAGCAACGGCGATGAAGACCTCTCTTCATCGCCTGTTTTTTTATTATTTATTATCTTTATACTTTTCTGCCTGAAGATTAAACATATACGCATAGGTGCCGTTCATCTTCATAAGCTCTTCGTGACTTCCGCTTTCGATAATCTCACCGTTTTCCATTACATAGATTCTGTCTGCATTGACAGTGGTGGAAAGTCTGTGTGAGATGAATATAACCGTCTTCTGCTCGGCCGCTTCGATCATTGCCTGATTGAGATTATACTCCGCAATGGGGTCAAGGTTTGCCGAAGGCTCGTCGAGAATAATGTAGGGACAGTTTTTATAGAAGGCTCGTGCAATTGCAACCTTCTGACTTTCACCGCCCGAGAGCATTCTGCCCTCATCGTCAAATTCACGAAGAAGCTCAGTGAATACGCCTTTTTTCAGATCTTTTTCAAAACCGCTGTTTTTCAGGGCGGTTTTTACTTTTTCCTCATCAAACTTTTCATCGAGGGCTACATTTTCACCTGCACTGCAGGCAAAAAGCTGAAAATCCTGGAACACTGCCGAAAATCTGTCACGGTGAGACTTAGCTGTAACATTTCTGATATCCTCTGCGCCGATTGAAATGCTGCCGCCGCTGACATCGTAAAGCCTGAGCATAAGATTTGTCAGAGTCGTCTTACCTGCGCCGTTATAACCAACGAGGGCTATTTTTTCATATGGCTTGATTGTCAGATTGATGTTTTTAAGTGTAGGCTTATCATTACCCGGATAAGTAAAGGAAAGATTTTCAATTCTGATCTCCTCAGGCTTGCCGCAAGGCGCAACCTTTTCGCCGTCTTTGATTTTAAAATCGCTCTTTAAAAATTCGCGGTACTTTTCAATCATTTTTCCTCGCTCGGAGAAAATAGCCACTGCCCATACGGTCAGGAAGTTGATTGATGCCGCAATAGAGTATGCACCATTGAAGGCCGCAACAAAATCACCTGCGCCGAGACTCTCTTTCACGAGTACACAATAACCGAGATATAAGGGCAACGCAAACATAAAACCAAGGTCCTGAATACCTGCATCCTGAAGAAAAGCAACGGCAGATATTTTCTTGTGATATCTTTTCTGGTTGGCAATTACATCGTCTGCAGCATCATTATATCTTTCTATGAGAAGAGGGTGAATATCATTTATACGAACTTCCTTGGCGTAATCCTGCAGATAGAAAATTCTCTGGAAATAGTCGCTTCGTCTGTGATACTCCGTGTTGTCTCTTCGTCTTGCCATCTGCAAAGCGCCTCTTTTTCGGCTCAAGGGCAAAAAGATGCCGATAAACGTCAGAATAATAAGCAGACACACAGGGTCAATAGTCAGCATAACACCTGCAATGGTAAAGAAAGAAATCAGGTTGCCCACATAGTTTCTCACAAGACCCAGAAGGTTTGTGATATTGTCTGACGAAGACTCGATAGTGAGAATGAAGCTGTTGTAAAACTCTGGGTCGTCATAAGATTCAAGGTCAAGCTGTTTTGCTTTTTCATAGAGTATCTTGTTGAGTCCGTAATAGACCTTTTCCTTTGCCATATTCCAGAAAAACTCCTGGAAAATCCAGGCAAAAAGCTTGCTGCCCACAAGAATAACTGCAATGAGCACAACTGCATAAAAGATATTTTCTAAATTCTCCCCCGACTCCACAACATCGACAATATACTTAAGACCGATTACACTTATCAGTCTCGTGGGCAGAGTCGTCAGGATACCCATTATAAATTCGCCGATAACAAGAGTCGGAGAAATTTTAAACAGCAGACCTATGAAATAAAATATATTTGAAAAGGTGGAGTGATGCTGTCGTTCTTTTGTCTTAGTCATTTTCTGTCTCCTCCTTCTCGTTGTTATAGCTTGAAGCCTGAAGAGTAAACATCTCTTTATATTTGCCGTCCTTTGCCATAAGCTCACTGTGCGAGCCCTCTTCAAGGACTCTGCCGCCGCCAATAACTATGATTTTATCGGAAAGCACAGCACTTGACAGACGGTGGGATATGTAAA
Source organism: Clostridia bacterium (assembly GCA_017631745.1). GTDB lineage: Bacteria > Bacillota > Clostridia > Oscillospirales > Acutalibacteraceae > UBA6857. The sequence goes on from JAGBSR010000093.1 coordinate 4,467, forward strand.
GAACGGTTTTGTTTTTTGTAACCTCTATAAGGTTTTCATACATTTTATATTCGGCAATGGGGTCAAGCGCCGATGAGGGCTCGTCGAGAACCGCAAACTCGAAATCCTTTGCGAAAAGTCTTGCGGCAGACACCTTCTGATTTTCACCGCCTGAAAGACCTATGCCGTTTTTGTCGAACTCTCTTGTGAGAACTGTATCGGCACCCTTAGGCAAGGATGCGATTTTTTTCCATATGCCGCTCTGTCGAAGTGCCTTTTCTGCAATCGCCTTTTCCTCATCACTGCATTCGTGGCAGACAACATTTTCATAAACAGATATAGCAAAATTTCTGTAATCCTGAAACACCGCACCAAAGCTATTTCTGTAGGCGTCAAGATTATATTCTTTGATGTTTATTCCGTTATAGAGAATTTCGCCGTTTGTGACATCATAGAAGCGAAGCAGAAGCTTTATAAGAGTAGACTTACCTGCACCGTTTACACCTACAAGAGCAAAGGTTTCTCCCTTGTCAATTTTAAATGATATATTTTCAAGGGTGTTTTTCTCTGCTGAGGGATATCTGAAGGTTACATTTCTGAATTCGAGACTTTCAAATTTTTCGGGCATTTTATCACCTGAGGTGATTTTCGGCTCGTACTCGAAAAAGTCCCTCAGATTCTGAAAATAAAGCGCCGAGCCCACAAGCATATCAAAGTTTCTTGCAATATTCATAGTGGATTCCCTTACGGCATTGATAGATGAGAGCACAACTGAGAAGCCCGAAACAGTGAGGGTGTTTGTGTAAACAAACTGATATGCCGCATAGGCATAGGTACCGATTATAGGAATGAACTCGCTGAAAAGTGAGCTGACGGTACTGAAAATAAAAAGTTTCAGCCCGTATTTACGGAGAATTTCCACATTAGAGTCTATAGCTGCTTTGAATCTCTGCATAAGCACGGAAAAGATATTTGATGTTCGCATATCCTTGGAAAAATCCTTAAGGAAAACCGTTCTCTGTGTGTATGCCTTGATTCGGTTGTTGGTTGTCATTTCAAGGTCTCTTTTATATACCTGCTTGCTCTTGAAAGATTCTATAATAAACACAAGGAACACGGGAGCAAGAAAAAGCAGATACACGGGATTGATAGCCGTTACTGTGCCGATAACGAGAGCAAGAGACACTATAGCGCTGACGATGTTTGAAACACACGAGCAGACAAAATCGTAATAGCTCCAGGCAAGCACATTTGTAGCACGCTGATATTTATCGTAAAACTCGGGATTTTCATAGCACTCTACATCTAATGTAATAGCCTTACTGAAAATTCTGTTATTGAGCTTTTTGAGGACATTTTTGGTTGAGGCACTGACTATATAGCTTGTAAAACAGGATACACCCATAAGCGAAACCGATAAAACAAGAAACACCACAAGAGTGCGGAGATAGCTTTCAAAGCTGCTACCCTTATCCAATATGCCGAGCAATACCTTGAGAAAAAGTATATTCTGTATATACAGCATAAAGATGTTGGCGGAAAAGCCATTTATCATATATCCTATAAGCAGGCGCTTATCGTTCTGCCAAACAAGCTTGAGAGCATAAATGATATTCTTGAAAACGGGTACTTTTAAGTTCGGGTCACGGGGTGGTCGTCTCAATTTTATCACCTCAGATTAAAAAATTCTATAACAGATTTAATGGTATCACAAGGCGTTTTCTTTGTCAACAAAAACTAAAAAGGAAGAGGTCTCCCTCTTCCTTTTATTTGCAATTATGCGTTTTCGTCGATGAATTTTACAAGGTCGCCGACAGTTACAAGCTTCATAAGCTCTCTGTCAGGAATTTCAATTCCGAAATGCTCTTCAACTTCGCAGATAAGACCGAAGATTTCAAATGAATTCATTACCATATCAACTGTGAAAACAGTATCTTCACTGAAATTATCAACGTCGTTGCCTGTGTATTCCACAAAAATGTTTTTAAGCTGTTCAAGTGTACTCATTATATTGTTCCTTTCTGTCTTACTCAGCCTTAGGTGATTTCTTGCTGAATTTTTCTTTCTTTTCCTCAGTAAGCTTATTGTAGATTTCTTCGGTTGCAAGAGCAACTTTAGTAACCCTTATATTCTTATCCTCGGGGAAAATATACCATGTATCGTCGATTGTGTTGAGATTGATGCAATCGCGGTCCCAACCGAAGCGATACTTATATTCAACATGACAAGCATACTGCTGAAGGGCGGGGATTTCCATACTGAAGTCTACACCGTCATATTCGCGTACGCCGTGAAGCTTGAAGCCCTCTGCATCGTGAACGAGCTTGCCTTCGCCCATATAGATGAAGCCCTTTGCATTGGGAAGGTCATTTACCTTAACATCGCACTCTGTGCGGTAGGTACCTGCATAAACTTCTTTCTTTACTTCTTCGCGTTCCCATCTGTACCAGTCTGAGGGGAACTTGAACTCGGTTTCGCCATTGTCTGCTTCCAGCTCACCGTAGTAGTTAAGAGTCCAGCTCTTGCCGCATTCGCCACAGAACAGCTGTGCGCCCTTTGAACTCATCTTTGTTTCGCAGCCACAAACGGGACATTTGTAAAGTACATTGTCAAGACCCTCAGCACGGTTCTTGCGCTTGAGCTTGATTCTGTTTTCACTCTGCCATCTCCAGTCGTCGTGCTCGAGAGCTTCAACAATCTTCTGATGAATTTCCTGAGCTGACATCTTCTTAACATCTTCTGCAGTAAGTGTCTGAGCCATATCAGCAGCTGACTTGAGAAGGTAGCGGTGTGACTTCATATTCCAATAGGGGTTATAAATGTGGTGACCCTTCATCTTGATTGTAACAACAGGTACACCGAGGAATTTAACAAGCTGGCTTACGGATTCCGGAATAACCTCCGTTATACCGCAAAGAGAGTAACGAGCCTCTGCATAAAGACCGTACATCTCGCCTTTTTTAACAACCTTGCGGCCGATACGGATAAGACTGATATCAGGAGCAAACTTTCTTGTAGGAATGATACCGATTCTTCTTGAAACCCACTCTCTGCCGATGAAATCATCAACAGCACCGGGGAAGTGACCTCTGTGAGGCTTGATGAGAGAGCTCATAATATAGAAATCATAGAAGGAGTTGTGGTTGCAGATAAGAACATAAGGAGGCTTAACACCCTTCATATTTGTTTTCTTAACAGTAACACGACGAATCCATTTTCTGAGTGTTGTACCAATCCAGATAATCCAAACAAGATACCATACCTGGCCTTTGGGCTCCTGGTTCATATCAAACTTCTTTTCTGCGGGAGGGCCCTGCCATATACGCTTGCCGATTTTCTTATAGTTTTTCATAAGACCTAAACCTCCGATTGTATTCTCTAACGCCATACATTATATCAAAAAAGCTACTTTTTTTCAACTCAAAAATTTAAAATTCATTATTAGGGCCTATAAAACGGCAAATTTAACAAAATCTGCATAACATCACTGTGAAATTTCAATCAAAAAACACTTCTTAAGTGTAATGTGTGTGAAATAAATAAAAACAAAAGCCCGGATTAAACCGGGCTTTCTGCATAAATTCAATTACATAAAGTTTCTGATGTAAAGGATGAGCTTGCCGAACCATATCTTGATCTGTTCAATGATGTATTCGAAGAATGCAACTGTGCTTTCGCCCAACACACCTTCAACTGCATCGCCGACGATATTTTCAGCTGTTACCTTTTCAGTTTCCATATTAGCCTTGAAGGTGATTTCTGTTACACCGTCAAGAGCTGAGAATGTGGGGAAGTGACCTTTTTCATAAAGCTTAGTGTTGTAGCCTGCTGTTGTTGTTTCCCATGTGCCGGTGAAAACCTTGTATGTTGCACCGTCGTCGCCCTTTGTAAGGTATGAGCCGTAGGGAACCCGTGAGTTATAGTCTTCATCATAGTCAACATAAATAGGCTCTGTCTTCTCAACACCGGCATTGCCTGTAAGGTCGCCGTCATCATAGATAAATGTGATTTTAATGGGCTTAGTTGTTTCATCAGCCGCAAATACACCTACTGATGTTACAGCAAAAACCATAATTACAGCAAGGATAAGAGAAATTATTTTTTTCATAGTTTAAACCTCCGTGTTTGTTTATTAACCCTTTGTTAAGTTTATTTTTATTTTATAGTAAAGCGACCGCTTTGTCAATGTAATTGGCGTGATAAATTTGTGAACATTTTTTAATAAAAAAAGCGGAACTTTTAAGTTCCGCCTCGTTTTGCTTAATCTGAGAAGTTAAAGATTGTTGCGAAGTACTCGAAGATAAGGTTGATGCGCTCGAAGATACTTCTGAAGAACTGAAGAAGTGTCTGATTGCCTGAGATATCTTTTTCGCTGTACTCAGCTGTGTATGTAACATCAAAATCTGCATTTGGGATTGTGTTTTTTGCATATAAAAGACCGTCAACACTTGATCTCCAACCCTTGAATGTGTATTTTGTTGTATCTGTGTTGTCTTTTACAGGGTTTTCGGGAACATAAGAAGTGAGAGTGATGCCAACTGCTACTTTGACTGTTTTGAATTCTTTGCCGTCGCTGTCAACAAAATTTACTGTTACGAGATTTTCATCTTCTTCTGCTGCAAAGGTTGCAACTGTAAACATTGAGAAAGCAACAAGCACAGCAAGAATTAATGCTAATGTTTTTTTCATAGGAATATCCTCCGTTTCATTTATTAATGTATCTCAAGTGATACTTAGATAGCTTAATTATAAATCATATTTTTGTTTTTGTCAACAATTTCTTTTTAATACAATATAAGACAATAAAACCGCCCGCTGAAAAAGCAGGCGATAATAAATCAATATTTTCTTGAAAGCTGACTTTCAGCTTCTTCTCTTGTAATATTGCCGACATTGTAGTCTGCCATTATCTGAACATCCTTATCGTTGAGCTTATAGAAATTCCAGATAACAAGTGCAATAACAAGACCGATAATAGGCACCACATTATATGTGAACCACAGACCGTCAAGTGCACTCTGAGTCTGCTGACTGATAGCATTGATAGCTTCAAGGTCTGCAAAGGTGCTGACTTCAACACCGTCAAAGCTGGTCTTGAACTTGAAGATACCGAGAAGGAAAAGACCGAGAGAGCTTGAAATAGCTGCTGCAAGTTTAACTGCAAAGGTCTGGATAGCGAAAGTGATACCCTTTGCTTCTGTGCCTGTGGTGTACTGACCGTATTCCGCACAGTCAGGAGTAAAGGTGAAGGAAAGAACGCCGATGATACCCAAAGGAATTGAACGAAGCATATAAGTAATAATGAAAAGCACCAGACTGCTCTTTGTAGGTACAACAAGAACAGAAAGAATGATAGAGGCTATAACTGACAGACGGAAAAGCATGGTTTTATCAATTTTTCTGATGATTTTCGGTACAAAGAGAGCCATAATAAGCTGAGGAACAGCGGCAACAGTACCGGTGATAAGAGAAATAAGAGAGTTGCCGAAAATGTAATATGATGTCAGAAGATGAAGAGCTGTGTATGTCTGTGCTCCCGAATAGAAGATATAACCGATATAATAAACGAGAAGATACTTGTTGCTGATAACATATCTGAGCATTCTTCTTACGGTAAACTGTTCTTCGTCGATAGTTTTGTTTCTTTCCTGACACTTGAAACAAATGGGGAACATAGTTGCTGCTGCAGCTATTGCAACGATAACAGCAGTGAAGCCGTAGCCGATATTAATAAATTCGCTGATAAAAAGTGTTACAAGAACAGTTGTAAGGGCTGAACCGATACCGCCGGTAATACCCTTAAGAGAAAGAATGGTATTTCTTTCCTCTACATTGCTTGTCATTGATGTGATAATACCGAAAGCCGGAACGTCGCATATAGTATATGCTGTATCCCATACAATATAAGCAAGAGCAAACCAGATAAGCTTAACGGTTTCAGTTGCGGCACTGGGAATAACAAAAATTGCAATGGTTGCCGCAGGTGTGAGAGCGCAGGCTATTTTCAGCCAGGGTATGTATTTTTGTCCGCTTTTGAATTTGATTTTGTCAAAAATTACACCAAAGAGCGCATCGTTTACAGCATCCCAGACTTTTACCGCCATAACAATGGCACCGGACTTAATTGGGTCAATTTCCTTGAAAACAAGGTAGGTTGTAAGATAAGCTGCAATCATATTATAGATCATATTCTGACCTAAGAAATATGTGTAATAACTGCTTCTCTCAGGTTTGTTCGTCTGCCACAGAGGATTCTGAGGCTTAGGGCTGAGTTTACTCATATTTTTTCTCTCCTTTTGTTTAATAAATTAATTTTAACACCATATACCTTTTAAGTCAACAACTTAACTCAAAATCAAGGAATAATGTAGAATAAGCCGTCAATACTAAGCATAAGATTAAATACAACTACAAACCAAAGGAGACCTTTAACATGAAAAAATTTCTTCCCATAATTCTTATTATTGCCCTGGCGGTAATGGTTATGTGCTTTGCGGCCTGCGGTAACAACACTGCTGACGATACTCTGACATCAATGAGCAATGAAATGACTTCAATTATGGATGATGCAACCACTCTCGGCGATGCTCTTGAAGAAGATATGACAGATTTATCAGAAGAGCTCACAGGCGAAAGTGCAAACGGCAATGACCTGACAGATGAAAATATGTCCGGTATGTCTGATGTGAGCGACAACACCTCCGTTTCATCAGCAGAATAAATATACCTTTTAATAGGGCTGTGAAGTATTCTTCACGGCCCTTAATTTATTTTTTGTGGGACGCCTGAAAATTTATGTGACTATTACTATGACAATTTTGAAATAATCATTGAAATTTCCGAAGAAAAAAGCTATAATGTTTAAGACTGAAATTTTCAGAAAAAAAGAATTAGAAAGGAGTTCGTGACATGGCAGAACAGAAAAAGCAAAAGCTTAATGTCAAACTCACCATCCTCACAGGTTTCGGCTTTATGGCTTCATCAATCGCATGGGCTATATACGATCCTTACATCACAAAAATCCTTAACAAGCTTCTCTCTGAGTCAGCATTCGTAACAACCTTGAGTGCAAAGCTTAACGAAGCTCTTCCCTTCCTTGCAGACTTTGCCCGTTCACAGGGTGAAGATGTCGGTTTCGGAACAAGCGTTTCTCTGGTACCCCTTTTCATCGGTATCATAATGACCTTCGATAATATTTTCGGTGTTATCTTCCAGCCCACCTTTGGTAAGCTTTCAGATAACTGCCATTCAAAGCTCGGTAAGCGCCGTCCCTTCATCGTTTTCGGTGCTCCCGTTTCAGCTTTATTCTTTGCTCTTATTCCCTTTGTTGCTCTGAGCACCGGCTCACTTCCCGCAACAATGGCTTGCATCATCCTTTTCGTATTCACCATGTCACTCTGGAGAGCTCCCGTTGTTGCTCTTATGCCCGACCTCACACCTCCCGAGCTTCGCAGTGAAGGTAATGCTATCATCAACCTTATGGGTGGTATAGGCTCATTCGTAGGTATGATTGCCGGTACAGTTGCAACTCTTATCTATGCTCTTCTTTTCGGCAAGGCAACAGACGAAAGCCAGACATATCCCGTTGTATTCATCATCGGCTCAGTTGTTATGATTCTCGGCGCTCTTGTGCTTCTCTTCTTCGTTAAAGAGCAGGACAGCCGCATTCAGGTTAAAGCCGACAAGAATCAGGCTCTCGATGTAGCAGCTCAGAGACAGGCTGAAAAAGAAGCTAAGAAGGCTGAAAAGGCTGCAAGAAAAGCTAACAAGCTTTCATCAGGCGAAAGAAAGAGCCTTATCTTTATGCTCGGTGCTCTCTTCTTCCTTTTCTGCGGTACAAACGCAATTACAACATTCTTCTCACTGTTCGCTCAGGAAATTCTCCATATGGCAACAGCAGAAGCTACAATCATTATGGCTATCTTCGCTGTTTGTTCAGCAATCGCAGCTATTCCTGCAGGTAAACTCGGCAGAAAGATAGGCAGAAAAAAGACTATCCTTGCAGGCCTTACAGTATTCATCTCAGCTTTCCTTGTGTTCTTCCTTGTATTCACACTTATGGTAAGCTCAAGCGGTATTTCAGTTGGTAAGTACATTCAGGCTAACAAGCTTTATGAAAATGTAAACCAGGCTGTTACAACAGTAAATACAGAGCTCAGCGAGGCTCACAAGGCAGCAGTTGAGGCCGGCACAATCGAAGGCGAATATGAAGCTCTCACTATTTCAGGCTATATAACATACCTCGAAACAATGGAAGAGGGCAGCGTATATGCCGATGTTACAGATGCTCTCGTTGAATCATCAGGCGGTACATTCAGTCTTGACAATCTCGTTGCAACAAGCAAAAATGTTTTAGGCCAGGAAGTTGCTGACGGCGATTATGCATCAGCTCTTGCTAACATCCAGGAAGTTGTTTCTGCTAAAACAAAGGTTCTTAAGATTCTCATCTACCCCGTGCTCATTCTTGCAGGCTTTGCTAATATGTTCATCACAGTTAACACTCTGCCTCTTGTACTTGAAATCGGCGGTCTCGATAAGGTTGGTACCTTCACAGGTTACTACTACACAGCTACATTCTCAGCTCAGATTGCTTCACCCATCGTTTACGGTGTTGTTGCTATGGTAAGCGGTACCTATATGTCGCTGTTCTATTACAGCCCCATCGCATTCGTTATCTGCGTAGGACTTCTTATGTTCGTTAAACACGGCGAGGCTATTCCTCAGGAAGTAATCGACAAGATTGAAGACGAAAACAACGACTGATAAATAAAACAAAAAGCTGTCGCTGAGGCGGCAGCTTTTTAAATGCATAATTCTTAATTAAGCGGACTCAGGAGGCATATCCATGACAAACTATCAGAAAGAGCTTGACAAGTTAATAGAAAGCATCCCCGAGGGAGAAGTGCCGACTCTTCTGCTTCACGCTTGCTGCGCACCCTGCAGCAGCTATTGCCTGGAGTACCTTTCCAATTATTTCAGCATTACTCTTTATTTTTATAATCCGAATATTTATCCTGAAAGCGAGTATGCGCTTCGAGCTGATGAAGCCCGTAGATTTATAAGCGAAATGACCTTTAAGCATCCAGTTACATTCCTCGAAGGTAAGTTTGACCCGAGAGATTTTTACGACTGCGTAAAGGGTTACGAGCAGGAAAAAGAGGGTGGTGAGAGATGCTTCAGATGCTATCGTCTTCGCCTCGAAAACACCGCGAAACTGGCCCGGGAGATGGGTTTTGATTATTTCACCACTACCTTGTCAATCAGCCCTCTCAAGCGAGCTGAAAAGATAAACGAGATTGGTGAAGAGCTTGGTGAGATTTACTCTGTCAAGCATCTGCCATCAGATTTCAAAAAGAAAAACGGCTACAAGCGCTCGACGGAATTATCAAAAGAGTATGGCCTGTACAGACAAGACTATTGCGGTTGCGTGTTTTCAATAAGAGATAAATAATCAGATGTTCTATATTATGCATCCTTTAAGCGGGCAGTTTTATCTGCTCGTTTTTTTGCTGCCTGTTAGCTCACTGACGATATTATGAAGTGTGATGAAAAAGCAAACGGTGGCTCCGTAAATCGCGATGCGATTATGAGGAAGCCCCAAGGCTTCCTCACGCCGTAAACGGCGACGGAGCCACCGTCTCACCTTAACCGCAACCCGACTGAATTGCTTCAAACTTTCCTCTCTATTCACCGCAAGACTTTACCTTTTTATGTCTGCTTTATCGCGTTACAACAGTATAAAACTTTAAAATTATACACACTGACCAAAAAATAATGCATAAAATTAGTTAATAATCCGTTGTTTTTTTGTTTAATTTATGGTAAAATGACAGTATTAACCTCAGATAATAGTTTATTCAGAGGTGTATTAATTTTTAGGGATCCTGTAATAACGGGGTCTTAGGAGGTAATAGAATTGAAATCTTATTCAGTAAACAACATCAGAAACATCGCAATCGCGGGACATACAGGTAAAGGTAAGACAGCACTTGCAGAAGCTATGTTCTATGTTGCTGGCGTAACAGACAGACTCGGCCGCGTTATTGACGGTAATACAATAATGGACTATGATGCAGAAGAAAAGAAGCGCAAGTGCTCAATCTCAGCTGCAACAGCATCATTAGAGTGGAGAGATACTAAGATTAATGTTCTTGATGCTCCGGGTAAATTTGACTTTGCAGGCGGTATGGCTGAGTCAATGCGTGCAGCTGACTGTGCTCTTATCGTAACTTCAGCTTCTTCAGGTATCGACGTTGGTCTTGAAAAGGCTATTAAGGCTGCTGATGCAAGAAAGATTGCTAAATTCTTCGCTATCACAAAGGTTGACGGTGAACACAGAGACTTCTATAAAACATTTGATACGTTAAAGGCTCACCTCGGCACAAAGCTCTGCCCTGTAGTTGTTCCTTATATGAACGGCGGTACTTGCGAAGCTTTCGTAAACCTTTGCTCAAATAAAGCATTCAAATATCCCAACGGCCGTCCCGTTGAAATCGAAATCCCTACTGATGATAACATCGTTGCTATGAGAGCTGCTCTTGAAGAAGCAGTTGCAACTGTTGACGAAGAGCTTATGGAAAAATTCTTTGAAGGCGAGCCCCTTACAAAGGAAGAAATCATTCAGGGTCTTACAAAAGGCGTTGAAACAGGTGAAATCTATCCCGTATATGCTCTTTCAGCTACTAAGGTTGATGGTTGCGATATGCTCCTTGACGCTATCGTTTACTCAGCTCCCTCACCCGATAAGGCTAAGCCCGAAATCGCTAAGAATGCAGACGGTGAAGAAATTGAAATCGTTTGCTCAGAAAAAGAAGATCTTGCTGCTCTTTGCTTCAAGACAATCGCTGACCCCTTCGTTGGTAAGATGTCATTTGTAAAGGTACTCGCAGGTAAGATTACTCACGATACACCCTGCTACAACTCGAGAACAGGTGAAACTCAGAAGATGGGTAAGCTTGTTGCTGTTAAGGGTATCAAGCAGGAAGATGTTGCTTCAATCGATCTCGGTGATATCGGTGTTATCACAACGCTTCCGGCGGTACAGACCGGCGACACTCTCTGCAATCCCAAGAATCCCATTACTCTTGAAGGCGTTGACTTCCCCGCACCCTCACTTTCAATGGCTGTTGTAGTTAAGAAGAAGGGCGAAGAAGATAAGGTTGCTGCAGGTCTTCGTAAGATTATCGATGAAGATCCCACAGTTAAGTTTGCTACAAACGATGAAACAAAAGAAATGATCCTTTCAGGTCTTGGCGAACAGCATCTTGATATCGTTGTTTCAAAGCTCAAGGCTAAATACGGCGTAGAAATTGACCTTCGCATCCCCAGAGTTGCATACAGAGAGACAATCCGCAAGACTTGCCAGGTACAGGGTCGTCATAAGAAGCAGTCCGGTGGTTCAGGTCAGTTCGGTGATGTTTGGGTACGCTTTGAGCCCCACACAGAAGATCAGCTCATTTTTGAAACAGAAGTTGTCGGCGGTTCAGTTCCCAAGAACTTCTTCCCCGCAGTTGAAAAGGGTCTTCAGGAAGCTATCCTCAAGGGTCCTCTTGCAGGTTATCCCGTTGTTGGTCTTAAGGCTGTTCTCTATGATGGTTCATATCATCCCGTTGACTCAAACGAAATGGCATTCAAGACAGCTGCTAAGATTGCATTCAAGAACGGTATGGCTCAGGCTAGCCCCGTAATTCTCGAGCCCATCGGTGAACTTAAAGTTTATATGCCCGACATCAACCTTGGTGATATCATGGGTGATATTACAAAGCGTCGTGGCCGTGTGCTCGGTATGGGTGCAGCTGATGAACCCATGATGCAGGAGCTCATCGCTGAAGTTCCTATGGCAGAAATGGGCGATTTCTCAACAACACTTCGTTCAGTAACAGCAGGCAGAGGTTACTTCTCACTTGAATTTGCAAGATATGAAGATGCTCCTATGAATGTTGCTCAGAAGGTTATCGAAGACGCTAAGAAGGACGCTGAAGAATAATTCAAATTGAATATTAAATCCCCGCGTTGAGCGGGGATTTTTTTGTAGGTTGTTGTAACAGATAGGTTAGGGGCTCCGTCGCCGTAAACGTCGCGAGAGTGCTTTGCGCTCTCGAAAATCGCCTTTGGCGATTTCACGGAGCCCCTTGTCCCCCTCATTCGCACACAAAAACAAGCAAATCAAAAAGCTCCCCCTGATGGAGGAGCTTTTTGTATTCAGATATTATTTTTTATATCTTGCATCGGGAACATCACAGCAATTGATCTTGCCGCCCTTGAAGAGCTTAGCAATGATGTTCTGGAAGAATCTGTAAAGGATGCCCCAGAAGCTGTTCTTATGGCATGAGCATGAGCACTCATCGCCTGATTCAACTTCATCGTCTTTGTTATCTTCTTCAGTAGTATTTTCACCTAACTCAAGAGATGTCTGACCCTTGCCGATTGTTGTACCGTAGCCACCATCAGGAAGAGTATCACCTGTAACGCCTACAGTCCATTCCTGATTAGCCATAACAATGAATCTGGCTTCGCCGTTTTCATCGTTGTTTGTTTTGTATGTCTTGCCGGTAGCCTTGTTTGTAATTGTTACAGTTGCTGAGCCGGGAGCTGCGGGCTTCTTATCAGCATCATTTACTTTAATTACAAGTTCTACAGTCTTAACATCCTTCACTATCTTTTCACCGCAACGAGTACAAGTATAAGTATCTGTACAGATATAACCGTTATCTTTGTCGGGCTCAACGATAGTGTGTTCTACCTTTCTTTCAACATCATCAGCGTCTTTGTAAACGTCTGTATGACCGAGGGCAGGAGTGATTGTAACGAGTTCCTGAACTGCATCACAGCCTGAACACTTAAGAACTTTTTGGCCCTTAGTTGTACAATCAGCCTCTGTTTCTACAGGAACGCTGTAATCGTGACCTATTGCAGTGTAAACAGGCTTAATTACTGTATCACCTGCTACAGTAGCATCTGTGCCTACGCTCCATGAAGCGAATACATAGTGGTGAGTATCATCTCTATCCTTAGCGGGAACTGTGCCGATAAAGGCAGGAATAGCTGCACCGTACGCAAATTCACCTGTCTGAAGTGTCTTGTTATTCACGTCTACATAGGTTACACGGTAAATGCGAGTTGTTGCCTTATATTCAGCAACGAATGTGTAGTCAACTGTAATTTCGAGAGCTTCGATTTCATCAGTTGAATAGATCTTGTCTGAGAAGCCATCTTTCCAACCGATAAATGCATATGTAGCTTCAACTGAATCTGCTCTTGTAGGCTCAACAGCGGTGAAGTCTACCTTCTGACCGTATACAACATCATAGAATGACTGAACAGCGAGACCGTTATAATTAACGAACTTAACTGTGAATGTCTGAACATCATCAGTCTTTGTATGACTTGCATCTCTCTTACAGGTGTATGTTGTTACACCGTCTACTGTCTTGCCATCATCCCAATCATGGCCGAGAGCATCCTCAGTCTGAACAGTTATTTCATAACCGCAGCTGCAAACTTTCTTTGTAAGTTCGGGAAGGTCACAAGTTGCTTTCTGTACTACAACATAATCTGCTTCATCATAGCTATGCTCTGATGCGGTATAACCTGCATAGAGTCTTGTGTTAGCATAGATCTTAGTTGTGAAATCGAATGCTGTTTTAAGTGTGCTGTCTGTATACCATACACCACTGAATGCATAATGGTTGTTGTCATCATAATCCTTTGTGGGATATACAGCGTTGCCGTCCTTATCTACCTTGCCGTATGCAACAGTAGCGCCGCCTTCAACAGGTGTTGACCAGATATACTTTGTTGCACTGCTGTAGAATGTTACCTGATACTTATTGGGAATAGCATTGAATTCAGCAACGAATGTTGCGTCACCTGAAACGATGAAGCTTGTGTCATCCTTAGCAGCTGTTTCATCAGATGCAGTTGCTGTTGCATCAATTCTCTTCCAGCCCTTAAACTCAAATGCATACTGCTTGCTGAGACCTTCAGGAGCAAATACGGGTTCTTCGCTTACCTTAACTTCCGAGCCTGCAGCACCAACAAGTGTCTTGAAGTGCTCAGTTCCGGTATATGCGCCGGCGTTGTATCCAGTGGGAACAACGAATGTATGAGTATAAAGGATAGCTGTTTCTTTATACTTAGCTGTGTAGGTATTGCCGTTGATATCCTCTGACATTGTAAGAGGAAGCTTCACGATATCGCCTTCTGCATCAGCCCAACCTATAAATGTGTACTTAACCTTATCTGTTGCTGCCTTTGTGGGATCAGCGATAGTTACGCTTTCACCAACAGTCTTTGTTATATTTGTCTTGTCATTGCCGTTTACAAAAGTAACTGTATACTGAACAAGTGCAGGAATTGTTTCTGTCTTTGTAAATTTACAATTCTTACACTTATAAACTGTGCTGCCTGCCTTGTCTGCAGTTGCTTCAGTTGTATCAATTTCATAAACGTGCTTGTTTGTCTTGGGAAGTCTGTAAACTTTGTAGTATGTCTTAACTTCACCTGTTATAAAATTAGCTCTTTCTTCTGTAACTATAGTTTCGTTGCCTTCCTTATCGGTTACATATACATATGTATAATCACCGTCAGCAATTTCTACCCAATCGTAAGCAGTTGCAGGTGTGATTGTAGTATTGCACTTTGAGCAAACTTCTTTCATTGTACCTGCTTCGCCGCAAGTTGCTGCTTTTACAACAATCCACTCTGAGGTGTGCTTTGTTGCAGGGATCTCACCGATTATCTTCTTACTGCCGCACTGTGCACTATACTTACAGTTAATATATGAGTAACCGTCTTCTGTACATGTAGCTGAGACATATCTTGTCTTGCCGGTATATACGTGAGCAGTATCATCTACGGGAATTACTTTTACTTCTGCCTCATCATTTACTGTATTACAAACTGAGCAAAGTACCTTTTCTTCACCTGTAGCATAGCAAGTAGCTGCCTTAGTTACTGTGTAGATGAAGTTGCCATCTTCGTCTGTATATGCATGGCCCTGTGCACCGGCATAGAATGCCTTCTCGCCATCTGCGCCAAATACATATGTAAGATACTTGGTTACGCCTTCAAAGTTGCTTGATACAACTTCATTTTCGTTGAACATTACAGCCTTATCTGTATCAAGAGTTTCTGACCAGTCTGCTGCATATTCAGTTGTTACTGTAAGATCACAAGCTTCGCAAGCATAAGTAATTGTACCATTAGTTGTACAGTCAGCTGCTGTTGTTGCAACTACTTTTACTGAGTGACCTGTTGCAGGGATAGTTTCTGATACAGCATTATGGCCGCAAAGGAGACAAGTCTTTGTCTTGCTGCCGTCTGTTGTACATGTAGCTGCAATATCGCTTTCGATATAGTTGTGCTCGTCAACAACAATAATCTTCTTTGATACGCTGTTACCGGCTGCATCAGTTACAGTGATAAGATAGTTGCCTGCTTCTGTGATTGTGTATGAACCACGACCTGCTACTGAGGTAGATGTGAGTTCTGTATCAACACCGTTGATTTTAAGAGTTGCACCTACTTCAACATTTGTAAGTGTAGCCTTTTCACAATATGTTACGATATTGGGATTCTTAGCAGCATCGCTGTTGCCTGTAATCTTAAATTCAGGGGCTGCATCATCGTAAACAAACTTAGCTGTCTTAACACTGCTATTAAGCATATTACCTGCTTTGTCAACTACATAATAGTAAACGACATATTCTTCACCTGTCTGAAGAGGCTGATACATAATGTTATCATTTTCATCACGGAGTTCCTTACCGGTTTCGTCAACCATTACAACTACAAGC
>JAGBSR010000094.1 GCA_017631745.1 Clostridia bacterium
TCTTCTTCTTCTTCGGACTCTGCCGATGTAAGAGACTCGAGAACTGAATTTTCAGTGATATATGACCCTGACACCCAGCCGTAAAGGTCGAGAGAAGGAATATATACATATGCCCATATATCATTAAGTGTGTTTTTACCTATTACCTGCAAGGCGGTACCGAAGGGGATAGCTTCAATTTTTGCATAGGCGTTGTCGGGGCCTTTGCGCAAGGTAAGACCTCTCTGGCTTGTCACAGTGCAAAGAGTGCTTTTAAGGCTTATCTCAGGTGAGATTGTACCGAGATAGCTGTCGTAATCCTGAGGTGTATTCGAATTATCTGTTAAAGGCTCAGCGGTGGTACTCTCAGGTGTGAACAAGGCTGAAAAGGCGGGAGTGAGCTGAAAATAATCGGCTATTGTAAGAGTACCTATAATAAGAAGAGTGACAATAAAGACAGAAATAAAAATAAAAGGGCCTTTGGATTTCTTGGGTGCTGTGGCGGTATCCGGGTAAATATAAACAGGATCGCTCTGAAAAATCGGCGATTCCCGTTTGGGTGCGTTTTTTTCTTCGTGTGATTTACTGTCCTTTGAGCTTGAAACATCCGTGAGCTTTTGTGGAACTCCGCAGTGGGGACAAAAGTCCTCTTCGCCGCTTAAATTGTTATTGCAGTTTCGGCAAAGCATAATTAAACTCCTTTACTTTTTAATAAGAGAAGTTTAACACGGGGGGAACGAAAACTTTGTCACATTAATGCCTTAAGTATGCATATTTCAAGACAGAAAGAAACCGAGTATCCTGACTTATACTCGGCTTCTTTACATACATATTTGAAAGGAGAGGGGAGTGCGGTGGGAAGGAGGGATGATGAATGAAAAATCGGAAAAAAACACACATCAATTCCCATCGCACAATCACAGTATACGGGTGTTACTTTAAAAGTAATTTAAAGTGTCGTTAACAGCCTTTGCTTATTATGTAAACATTTTTTTATGAGCGTTTCATAATTTTAACACATTACCAGTGAGCAGCACCGCAAGCACATATCTTTTTTGAGGGGCTGAAAATCATATTGAAGAAGTTTGTTATTGCCCACCAGAATTTTGTCCAGCCCTTGCTTGCATGGCAATCGCAGTGGCAGACATTGCTTTCTTTTGCTTCGCCCAGAACCTGAGATGAAAGCCAGGTGATAATTGATTCGTTTTCATTTGTTTTAATTGTGGTACCCTTGGCATTCTGGGTTTTCATACCGCAGTCTGAGGGCTGATTAAGCAGGTCGCTGCCGACAGCAAAGTCAACACGGTGGTGACCGTTGTCATGATAGTTATATTTGCTGAAGGTTGTAATTCTGCAATATGAGGGAATATTTGTAATATCCTTTACACTGTTCCAGAAGGGCTTTGCAAAAGTGACGTGTGATGCTGTTGTATCTTTAGTGCAGGTGACAAGCCAAATGGGGGTGTTTTTCATAGACTTGACCTGAGCAGCAGTAACAGAATCAAAAGGCGCAATAACCACAACAGCGGCAAAGAAGCCTGAGTTGTTAGACGCAACACTTACGGTACCGGCACCGCCCATACTCCAACCGATGAGATAGATTCTTGAGGTGTCGATATTGTCTGAGTTGGCTGCAACATAGTCTTTTATAAGAGACATAAGCTCAGGGTGGAAGGATGTGTTTGCCCAGGTGTTTGTATTGCCGCCGGGGGTACGGGGCATAAGTATAAAGGCACCGCCTGCATTTTTAAAACGAGCCTGATATTCACTGCTTGACCACTTATAAAAGTCTGAGGCTGTGAGCTGTTCTCCTTCATGCGAACCGCTGTTTCTGCCGTGAAGTATCACAACCAAGGGATATTTAGTGTTGTCGTTTTCGTCTTTGACAGGAGAGTAGGCTCTGTAATCAAGTTCGTGATTTTCGCCTTTTTGCCACTGAGCAACGAGCGCATCTTTGCCCTGACTGATACTGACATTAATTGCGCCGGCGCTTACACTGATACAGGAAACTAGCATTACAAGTAAGAGGATAAAAGAAATAAGTTTTTTCATAATTGAGCACCTTCTTTTTTTGTTCTTATAAATTAAGTTTACTACTGCATATTAAAAAAGTCAATCGTTTTTGGAAAAATGCGAGGGGGCTCCGCTGCCGAATGAAATTCGGCGTGCGGATGCCTATGGCATCCGCAAAAATCGCTTCGCGATTTTGCGGAGCCCCGGTCTGCCGTTTCCGCTCACAAAAAAAAGAACTGCCCTGAGGACAGTTCAATAAAGATGTGTGTTTATCAGTAAAGTACCTTTGAAAGAATGAAGCAGGTCCAGAGAGCGATTACAAAAAGCCCCTCAGCAGGAATTGCAAGCTTTGTGTAAGGACATTTCCAGCCCTTATCAACAAAAAGGAAAATAGTTCTTGTTGTGAAAACTGTTGTTGCAAAGATAAGACCGCCTACAAGTGAATGTACGGGTGTGCCTGTTGCATAGGTAACATAAAGAAGGAATGCACCGAGAGCAAAGGAGATACCGCCGTAGTAAACGCGGATTTCAGTTTTACCTGCATTGTCAACGGGCTTTACTGAAAAGCTTTCAGCATTTTTGATGGGGTTTGTGATGAAAACGATTGCCATACCGAAAAAGTATAAAGCAAGACCGATTACTGCAACGGCAGCAGGGATGTTTGACATAAGAATTTCTTTCATATTTTTACTTCCTTTCAGATTTTATGGATATATATTATCATAAAATTTTATATTGGTAAAGGCTTTTATTTGTTTTTGACGGTTTGTATTGTTTTTTCGCTGAAAAGAGCAAGACCGACACAAAGAGCCATAAGCACAAAAGCTGTAATTTTAAAGGTTGTAGCCGAAGCTACATAACCGTAGATAAGCTGCACGGCAAAGCCGATGGCGTAAGCACCGCCCATATGATAACCGGTGATATCAGCACTGTACTGCTTGCCGAAACGCTCGGGCACGGCATGAAGCGTGCTTGGGAAAACAGGGCCGAAGCCAACGCCGATAAGAAGAAGTCCAACGAGGGCGTTTGCGCCGATAGGCAAAAGAAGAATAAGCATACCTATGAAAGATACGATAATACCGCCGCGTATAAGTGTGTTGTCGCTGAATTTCATAGAAACAAAACCCGAAATAACTCTGCCGACCATTATGCCGCCGTAATAAAGGGAAACCCACATAGCCGCCGTATCGGGTGAAAGACCGAGAGTATTTACAATATAAGTTGCGCCCCAGGTGCCAAGAAGAAATTCCATTGAGCAGTAAAGACCGAGAGAAACAGTACTTGTGATAACGCCCTTTATCTTAAAGATTTCAATAAAGCTTTTATCTGTCTTTTCTTCGGACTCTGCCGAATTATCACCCTCAAGTCCCTTCCATTTCGGCAGGGTACACAAAACAACCAGTGCAATAACAACCTGCATGAGAGCAACCACTCTGTAGCCGCCTCGCCAGGAGCCTGTTTCGCCTGTGAGAAACTGCGACATAATCATAGGACTCACCGTTACGCCGATACCCCAGAAGCAGTGAAGCCAATTCATATGCTGAGCCTTATAGTGCAAAGATACAAAATTGTTAAGACCCGTATCAATTGCGCCTGCACCGTAGCCGAGAATGACAGAAAAGATAATCATAACATAGATATTAGGTGCAAAGCTTATGCCAACAAGTCCTGCAGCTGTGAGAAAAATCGAAAACAGAGTTACTTTGCCTGTGCCGAATTTTCTTATGAGCTTGCCTGAAATAAAGCTTACACCGCCGGTACACACGCCGATGATTATGCTGTAAAGAGAAGCGAAGCTTTCCTGCATATCAAACTCAAGGTGAACAACGGGCCAGGATACCCCGAAAAGGCTGTCGGGCAACCCGAGAGAGATAAACACCACATAGATTACAATAAGCAACAATATCATTAATTTATCCTGCCTTTCTTTTACTAAGAGTAAATAAACTCAAGTCAGTAGTGATTATATCATATTTATTAGGTTTATGTATATATAACAGATAATTTTTTTCCAAAAGAAAAACAGAGATAACCGGAAGATTATCTCTGTTGACTCAATTATGTATCGAATTATATTTTACCAAGAATGGTTAATGTAACAGTATCAATAAAAGCGATAAAACGCTTAGCTACTCTTTCGGCATCGTCCCACTCAGTAAAAAGTTTCTTGAGAATGTCTGCAAAAATTTCCAGATAAGCTACCATCTCAAGCATAGATGAGCCCCCTTTCGCTTAAAGCTACTGCAAGGGCCTGACGACCAATTGCTGTAACAATAAACCGTTATTATTTGTGGAGGATTGTTAATGCAACCTGTTCCATATAATCGATGAAACGCTTTGCAACAGTTTCAACATTATCCCATTCAGTAAAGAGTTTTTTGATAATGTCTGCAATAACTTTGAAGTAAGCTAACATATCAGGCATAAATAAGTTCCTTTCTGTTCAATTACATTGCCGCATATTAATAAATATGGATGTAATTGATAAACCGTTATTATTTGTGGAGTATTGTTAATGTAATCTGTTCCATAAATTCGATGAAACGAACTGCAACATCTTCTACAAGATTCCATTCACCGAGAAGTGTTTTGATAACATCAGCAATAACAGTTACGTAACTTAAAAGATCCATAATAAACCCCTTTCCATTTTTACATTGTTTAAGATTGCAAACAGAAAAATTACTGTCTGATTGCCTAATGTGGAAAACTTTTCCACAACCTTGTGGAAAACGAAATTTACACACGGACAAAGTATACAGTCTTTTTTTATAAAAGTCAAGGGAAAAAGTAAAAAAACATCAGAATTTGCTGAAAAATATTTTATTTTTCAACATTTTTAACATATGCCATGTAAAAAATATGCAAGCTAAAATGAATATAGCCTGTCTCAGTTTGTTTGCTGCAACCAAAATGCAATCATATAATACCCCGAAAATTGTTAAAAACTGTGTGGATTTTTTGCTTTGGAAAGAGCGTTGCCAATGCGGTTTGATTACCGCCCGAATAAAAAAATAATGTGAAGACCTCTGCAAGACACAGATAAATATAAACCACTTCTGGTGGGCTGATACCAACTAAAACGCAATTATTCATTATTCATCAGCGAAGCGGCTTCAATATTCAATATTCATTAAGAAAAGTAGCAATAGTTCAAATGAATAATGAAGGATGAATATTGAAGAA
>JAGBSR010000095.1 GCA_017631745.1 Clostridia bacterium
AAGCAAGCTCTCGTCAGCCTTTGCTTCGGCTTCGTCGAGCTGTGTCTCTTTCTCAGGCAATCCCATTCGCAAAATATTGAGAGCTCTGCTTCGTGCAGCCTTGACCATATAGGCACCTGTTTTAACCGAGTCGATGTCCTGTATCTTGTCAAGATTTTTAGATATGGCTATAAATGCATCGTGGACTGCATCTTCGGCTCTCTGAGGGTCGCCTAAAACCTTGCAGGCAGTTATGTACATTCGGTTTTTATACTTGCCGTAAAGCTGTCGCATTTTTTCTTTGTCGTTTTCGCTGTGCATTTTATCTCACCTCCTTATGTCTTTTAAAGGCCTTTCACTTATATAAACACAGTTTCGCTTAAAAAGGTTACGGAATTTGGAAAATTTATTTATGACGTCCTCGCCGGACAGGCATTCTTTTTGCTGTCGCCCAAAAAGAATCAAAAACGCGATAATTTTCTCGGCGGGTTGAAGCTTATCTCTTCGATGGCGCTCCCCCGCGATTCTGCATTATGCACTCTGAACTCTGCATTAAAAAAGACGGTAGTTTCCTACCGTCTTTTTATGTCTTATGCTTCCCAGGGGAATTTGTAGTCAAGACCGAGATCGTCACGAACCTTGTTCATTTCAGCCTGAACTGATTCGTTGATGGGTACACCGCTGTCTTTTCTCTGCATCCAGATGTCGTATTCTTTTTCACCTGCTGTGTAAATTCTGTCTTCGCCGGGAGCCTTCTTTGATGCTCTCATTGAACGAACGATGTCGCCTGCCTTCTTACGAGCGATTTCTTCGCCGAGGAAGTGGTTTGTATCGATAGCAATGAAGAAGTGACCGAGCTGATAGGGTCTGATGTTGCCGTCAGCATCCTTACCGTCGAGATCCTTACCGTATGCACCGTCCTGAAGAATTGATGAAAGGAATTCTACGAAGAGAGCAAAGCCGTAACCCTTGTAACCGCCGAGAGCTTCGCCGATACCACCGAGAGTAGTAAGAGCTGCTGTGCCCTGACGAATCTTCTTAAGAGCTACACCTGCATCGCCTTCTACAGGGTTACCGTCGAGGTCGATAACAGTACCGGGATGAATTTCTTCACCGATTCTCTCGTAGTATTCAACCTTACCGTTCTGTGTGATTGATGTTGCGCAGTCGAAGTTGAAGTCGAAATCTTCATCAGTGGGAACGCCGAGTGTGAAGGGGTTAGTACCGAACATACCCTCAACACCGAGTGTGGGAGCAACTGAAGGACGAGCGTTTGTACCTGTCATACCGATACAGCCTGCCTTTGTAGCCATTGATGTGTAGTAGCCTGCGATACCATAGTGTGTTGAGTTACGAACTGTAACCATACCCATACCGTATTTCTTAGCCTTTTCGATAGCCATGCTCATAGCCTTGTAACCGATTACCTGGCCCATACCGTGGTGACCGTCAACAACTGCTGTTGTTTCTGTCTCCTTGAGGATTTCGAAGTTTGTTACGGGGAACTGAATGCCTGCATTGATTCTGTCAATGTAAACGGGCTTGAAACGGTTACAACCATGTGATTCGATACCTCTTCTGTCTGAGTCGAGGATAACGTCCGTTACGATTTCAGCATCGTCTGCGGGTACGCCAACGCCGATAAATGCATCTTTGATGAAATCATGTGTTGTTTTCCAGTCAAGAATAACTTTTGCCATTGTGAACACTCCTATATATTTTTTTATATTTTTCAAGCCATAAGGCTTAAATAATTTATTCTTTATCTTCCCAAGCCATTGCTCTTGTAACAGCTTTCTTCCAGCCGTCGTAATACTTGTTTCTCTCGTCCATTGACATAACGGGCTCGAAGACTCTGTCAACCTCACGGTTAGATTCGATATCATCGAGATTTTCCCATACGCCCACGGCAAGACCTGCAAGATATGCAGCACCGAGAGCTGTGGTTTCAACGGTCTTGGGTCTGTTAACCTTAGTCTGTGCCATATTTGCCTGAATCTGCATCATAATGTTACTTACACTTGCACCGCCGTCAACACGAAGCTCGCCGATTTCAATACCTGAGTCATCCTTCATAGCTTCGAGAAGGTCGGTCATCTGATATGTGATGCTTTCGAGTACTGCACGGCATATGTGCTTTCTGTTTACACCTCTTGTAAGACCAACAATACAGCCTCTTGCATACATATCCCAATAGGGAGCACCGAGACCTGTGAATGCAGGTACAAGATAGCAACCGTTTGCATCGTCAACAAGTTCTGCAAGCTCGTCGCATCTCTTGGGGCTGTCTACAAGCTGAACCTCATCACGAAGCCACTTGATAACTGAGCCTGCATTGAATGCTGAGCCTTCGATTGAATATGTGGTTTTACCGCCGAGACTCCATGCAACACCTGTGAGAAGATTGTTCTTTGACTCAACTCTCTTTTCACCTGTATTCATAAGAAGGAAGCAGCCTGTGCCGTAGGTATTCTTTGACATACCGCTTTCAAAGCAAGCCTGACCGAAAAGAGCTGAGGGCTGGTCGCCGATAGCACCGCAGATGGGCACACCTTCAAGCTCTTCAAGACCGATGATGCCTGATGCAACCTTGCCGTAAACCTCACTTGAGGGTACGGGTGTGGGAAGAATATTCATAGGCACACCGAGCTTTTCACAAAGATACTCATCCCAACAGAGCTTGTCAACATCAAAGAGCATTGTTCTTGATGCGTTTGAGTAATCAGTTACGTGAACTCTGCCGCCTGAAAGATTCCAGATAAGCCAGGTTTCAACAGTACCGAAAAGGAGCTGACCTGCCTGGGCAAGAGCCTTTACGCCGGGTATGTTATCGATAATCCACTTGATTTTTGTAGCTGAGAAATAAGCGTCAACAATAAGACCTGTGTGTGATTTGATGTAATCGCAAAGTTCTGTATCTTCCTTTATCTTTTCGCAAAGGTCAGCAGTACGGCGGCACTGCCAAACAATAGCATTGTAAACAGGCTTACCTGTAGTTCTGTCCCAAAGGATAGTAGTTTCGCGCTGATTAGTGATGCCGATACCTGCGATGTCTTCAGCCTTGAAATTGCCTGAGCGAAGAACTGTTGTAATTGAATTGAGCTGACTGTAAAGGATGTTGAGAGGGTCGTGCTCTACCCAACCTGCCTTAGGATAAATCTGCTCAAACTCGTTCTGAGCTTTAGCAATAATTGAGCCTTTTTTGTCGAAAACAATAGCTCTTGAGCTTGTTGTACCCTGGTCAAGGGCAAGGATAAACTTTTCTTTCATATCTTCATATCCTCCTTAATAATTGCCTTGTAAATAAGAGAACCGAACGCCCTAACAAGGGAATACTCCGTTCTCATTTCTCCATTGCTTACAAGTAAGCATTATTATATTTATTGTACTGTATAAGCGCCCGTTTGTCAAGGATTTATGAGCAATTATAGGCCATTATGGGCCATTGGAAAAATAAAGATATTTTCACTGTTTTGTCTTGGAATTAAAGAGGTATTTTTAAGGTGAGAGTGAGATCGGGGCTCCACGAAATCGCCTGAGCGATTTCAGGGGCCGCCTCGAAGAGGCGACCCCTCGCCGAACTTCGTTCGGCGGTGGAGCCCCCTGTTCCCTGCACATCAAAGGCTTCAAAAAAATATCACCTAATTTTAAATTTTTATTTATAACTCTTGACCCAAAGGCAAATATATTGTATTATATTCAGTGAATTAAAAACTACCCCGTTTATATATAATTAAGTTTAAATGAAAGGATAAGGAATAAATGGAAAACGTATTTTCAGGCGAAATACTCAATATCACCCCCTTTAAAAAGGGCTTCGTTTTTGCAACTAAAGGCACAACTCCCGACGGAAGATTAAAGGCAAATTTTTACGGCTACGATGCCATCAACGATAAATTCACTCACATTAAAAAATCAGTTTATCTCAAAATAAAATTCGGTTATGAATATGAAGAAATCGCCTCACAGCTCGGCGACTATGTTTCATGTGATGTAGGCGTGCTCAACGATAACCGTGTAATGGCTATATTCCCCAACGGCGAATATAACATCTTCAACACAGACGGCTCACTCAATGTGTCCTCTCTTCTCACCTATCACGGCTCACCCGTTTGCGATATCGCAGTTGACGGTGCTTATGTCTGGTGTGCGGTACCCGGTGAAAATGCAATTATCAAGTACTCCCCCCGCGAAGGCAGAATTCTTCTTCGTGTCGGTGGCGGTGAAGCTACAGCATTTGAAAATCCTTGTGCTGTTACTCTTCACGGCAGCACCCTTTATATCTGCAATCAGTCATCAAAGAAAATCCGCACCCTTAACATTCAGACCAACTCTGTAAGAGACTACCGTGTATTTAACGAAAAGGTGTATAAATACATCAATGTTATGGGCAGAGAGTTTGTTTGGCTCAAGTCAGGTCTTTATATTCTCGATTGATAATATAATTACATTGCATAGGCGACCTTTGGTCGCTCTTTTTTTTATCGGTTTTTGCGAAGAGGTAGGAGGCGGCTCCGTGAAATCGCTTTAAGCGATTTCCGTGAGTGCAAAGCACTCACGCGCCGAACTATGTTCGGCGACGGAGCCGCCGCACTCCCCTGCACCGCCAACTGAATAAAAAAGCAATCCACCTGAACCTTATAGGCACAGGTGGATATTTCATTACAAGCTATAAGCTGAATCAGTCAGCCTTTTTGAAAACGCCTTTCTTAGCAAGAATAGCGATTGGCACAAGTACGAACACTGCAACAATAGCTGCAAAGAGGAACATACTTGTTGAGGGAACAAGCTTTTCAACGCCATATTCAATGATTGTAAGATTTGAAGTACGGCAAGCAATATCACCGATCCAGGGGCCAACAACCATAGGAATAAGAACTGAGAAAATCATTCTGATACCCTGGAAAAGACCTACTTTATCTTCAGGGATGAAGTCACGAACAGATGCGCTGAGCTGAATCTGAAGAACAACATAACCGATAAGAGTGGGGGCAATACCGATAAGTACAACTACAATACTTGTTGAAGTTGAAAGAATTGCAAGACCAATGATGAAGAGAATAATTGTGGGGATATAAGCCTTGAGCTTGTTTTTGTTTGCAACCTTGAGAAGAACAACGATACCTGCTACAAGAGCTGCAACAGCAACAACTGCAACAACGATAGTCTTTACGTCAAAGACAATACCAGGAAGAATTACTTTTTCAAGATAAACGAAAAGATAAGGGAAGAATACCTGCACTGCGATATTATAAATACAAACAGCTGCAAGAGCAAGGTAAAGTCTTGAGTTCTTTGCTACTACTGAGGGTCTGAAACCGTAGAAAAGGTCACTCCAATAGTTTGAGTTTGTTTTTTCACCCTTAATCTGAGGCTCCTCAAGTGTGAAGAGACCGCCAACACCGCAAAGTGTTACAACGATACCGAGACCGAGGAAGAATGCTTTATAGGTAACAACACCTGCCTGAGCAAGGCTGCCGACACCCATAACTGCAATCATAGCAAAGAAGCCGACAAACATAAGCACTGTTTCAACCTGAGGTCTGACAATAGGATTAGTAACGTCAGTTACCCAGGCATTAAATGCTGAGTCATTACTTGTTGAGCCCATAAAAGTCATAACCATATCCATAATAATAACTGCCCAGACTGAGAAAAGAAGAATCTTAACTTCATCTGAAAGGCCAAAAACTGCAGCAATATTTTCTCTTGAAATAAGACCGAATGCAGCAGTAGTGATACCCCAGATTATGTAACCGATTGAAATGAAAACTTTACGCTTTTTCATTTTCTCGCTGAGAGTACCCATAATAAATGTTGTGACAACGGCTGTTACTGCTGAAAGCGCAACCATACGGCTGATAGCTGTCGTGGGTGCCATAACACCTGCAAGAGCTTCTGCTGATACACCTTCATAAATTGAGCCGTAAAGGAAGGTGTTGAAATACATATTTTCCAGATTCCATGCAACACCGCCCATAAGGCTGAAAATAATAATGTTCAGCCAGGTTCTTTTGGTAAGCTTGTTTTCCATTGTTTTTTTATCTCCTTTTTTAGTAATAAAAAATCTACCCTACTATTATAGCAGAGTAGACGAAAAAATCAAATAGTATTGAGATATTTTTCAAAATTTTTATTTTTTATTGTCTTTACAAGCAGAAGTCCGAGCGTAAAACACACCACAAGCTCCCCTAAAGCCACACATCCCGCCTGTGTAAGAAAGCTCAAAAAGTTGAAGGGTCCTTCAATGAAGAAGATTTCAATCTCAAGTCCGATGATAATGCCGTTGAAAATTGCAGGCATCAGAGCTGAAATATAAGGCACTCCCTTGAAAGTGATGTTCCTTGTCTTGTAAATGCAAAGACAGGCAAGAAAGCTTGCAAAGGTACCCATAACCATATCAATCGGCAAAGCACTCACAGATATGAGATTTGCAAACAGACAGCCGATAGTCAGACCAGGTATTGCCGCCGGTGTAAAAACACACAGCATAGTCAGAGCTTCACTTAGTCTGAATTGCACAGCCATTGATGTGCTGTTCGGGAAAATTGCCTCCTGGGCATAGGTGAGAGCCACATAAAGTGCAGCAATCACGGCACCGACTGCTAATCGGTGATTCTTTTTTCTGATATTCATTTTTTCGTGCTCCTTTAGTTTTGATTTAAAACGAAAAGTTTATTCCTTGTTCGTTTAGGTCAGGAAGGTTTCGAACTGACCGCTTTATTTCAAAGCAAGGAGCATTATATCACAGCTCACCTTTAATTGCAAGAGGTGATTTTCATATATTTAAGCTGCGGCAAAAATAAAGCCGGTGGCTCCGCAGCCGAACTTTGTTCGGCTCGAGGACACTTCGTGTCCTCGGAAACCTACTTTGGCGGTTTCGCGGAGCCACCTCGCCGTTTCTTGCAGGTTCTGAAGGCTCACATAAGCTCACTTTCAATTCTCACCGCATCGGCTAATTTTTCAGCAGTTTCCTTACACAAAGCCTCACTCTGAGCCTCAACCATAACCCTTATAACCGACTCGGTTCCTGATGCACGAAGCAAAACTCTGCCTTTCTCTCCCAGCTGAAGCTCCGCCTCTTTAAGCCTCTTTTTCACCTTTTCGCTGCTCATAAGCTTATTTTTATTCTGCACCTGCACATTTATAAGCATCTGAGGATATGCCTTGAAACCTGCTGAAAGCTCACTCAGCTTAGCCTTTTTATCCAGCATTATTTCCATTATCTTAAGACTTGTAAGAATACCATCGCCCGTAGTTGCATAAGAAGAGAAAATTATATGCCCCGATTGCTCACCGCCCAGCTTATATCCGCCTCTTTTTATTTCTTCATATACAAATCTGTCACCGACCTGAGTCCTTATAACATTAATCCCCTCTTTTTCAAGAGACTTCATGAGTCCCATATTTGCCATAACGGTGCTGACCACCTTATTACCGCTGAGAAGTCCCTTTTCTTTAAGATGCTTTGCTGCTATATACAGGATTCTGTCGCCGTCTACAACATTTCCGTTTTCGTCAACACACAGACATCTGTCGGCATCTCCGTCAAAGGAAAATCCGATATCCAGACGCTTTTCTCTCACAAAATCGCTTATGGCATCCATATGAGTTGAGCCGACCATATAGTTGATATTGGTACCGTTTGGCTCGGCACCTATCTGGTAAACTGTTGCCCCGAGAGCCTCGAAAACACTTTTCGCAATATTCCAGGCACTTCCGTTGGCACAGTCCATACCAATCCGCATACCTTTGAACGAAAACATTCCCAGAGATATAAGATAACCTACATATCTGTTTCTGCCTGAAACAAAATCTATTGTTTTACCTATTTTATCTTTACGGGCAAAGGGCAATGTCATATTATTACTGTCGAGATACTCCTCGATTAAGTCAGTGACCTCATCGCCCATTTTTTCTCCGAAGCTGTTGAAGAGCTTGATGCCATTGTCGTAATAAGGGTTGTGGCTGGCAGAAATCATTATACCGCAATCAAACTCATCAGTACGGGTAATAAATGACACGCAGGGCGTAGTTGTTACATGAAGCAGATAAACATCGCACCCTGATGCCGTAAGCCCTCCCACAAGGGAATATTCAAGCATATAGCCCGAACGTCTTGTGTCCTTGCCTATAAGCACCTTTGCAGGAAATATCTCACCTTTTTCTTCCTGCTTTTTTCTCAGATACCAGCCCAAAAATCTGCCTATTTTATAGGCGTGGTCTGCAGTAAGCTCCACATTACTCTCACCTCTGAAGCCATCTGTGCCGAAATATTTACCCATATAATCAGTCCTTTCTCACCTTAATCACAGAAACACTCTGACTTTTGACAATGCAATTACTGTCTCTGGTACCCCTGACGGAAACCAAAGGATATACAGTTGTGTTTCTTCCGATAATTGTGCCCGGATTAAGCACACTGCCACAGCCTATTTCACTTTCGTCACCGATGATTGCACCGAATTTTTTCATTTCTGTGTGAATTATGTCGCCATCGATGTTGAGACAGACCTCGCTTTTATCGCTTTTTACATTCGATGTCACAGCACCTGCGCCGAGATGGGCCTTATAGCCGAGTATACTGTCGCCGATATAGTTGTAGTGTGGCACCTGAACACCGTCGAAAAGTATAGAGTTTTTGATTTCCGTTGAGTTGCCTATCACACAGTCTTTGCCTATGAGCACACTGCCTCTGATATATGCACAGTGCCTTACCTGTGTTTCTGCACCTATAATACATGGCGGACAAATCTGAGCACTCTTTGCAACAGTTGCCGTTCTGTGAATCCACACACCTTTTGCAATATTGTTATATTCCTTCTTGTTAAGATCCTCGCCTGCTATGCAGATAAACTCCTTGAGCTCCTTGAGAGACTGCCAGGGGTACCTGAAAGAAAGCAGATAATTTTTAGCCATCGTATGCTCCAATGAGCAGAAATTATTTATATCAAACATAAATTCACCTCATAAAAAAATAAGCCTTATCTTATCCGATGCTCTTTGACATTCTGTGATAAGACAAGGCTTATACTGTTTTTAACTTCTTATTTGCACTTTGCTATTATTGGCAGTGACAGCTTTGCAACCTCTTTTGGATTATATTCCATCATCATATGACCGCCCTCATCAAAATTATAAACAACCTTACCCTCGGGTGCCGAATCAATGATAGTCTGCAGATTATCTGCCATAGCCACTCTGTCTTCGCTTGCAGTAAAGATAACACAGGGTATCTTCAGTGAGGATAGCTTTTCAAAATCTGTACTTCTTGTGTGAGAAGACATAATACTTATACCTGCTCCGGTGCCGTCAACGCTCATAGGGTCAGTGATACGGCTGAGGTCATAAGACTTTGCATATTCCTTACTGCTGAAGCTAATTTCAACAAGAAGCCTTACAACTGCAGGCATACGAAGTGCCAAGGCAAGCACTGCACTCATAACGGTCTGCATAAGCTTACTTGCAGATATTTTTGCGGCAATGCCCTTAGCTTCTGTGTTGGTCTGAGGTGCACAAAGCACAAGACCGCTGACAATATCGCTGTAGTCCGTAGCAATATTAATAGCTATTCCGCCGCCCATTGAGTGTCCGCCTACAATCCATCTTCCGCCTAAACTGCACATAAGAGCATAGATAATTTCTTCTCTGTCAAGAAGCTCCATATCATTTGTTTCTCTTGTGGAATAACCAAAATTCGGTGCATCAACAGTTATAACATCGTACCCTGCCGACATATATTCCTCAGCAACACCCTCAAGCGAGGCAGTTGAAAGACAAAAGCCGTGGACAAGCAACACCTGCTTTTTATCGGCAGGGTCCCCGTCGTAGACTCTGTAATGAAGAGTGTAGTCTTTATAATTAAAGAAGCAGCTGTTATCATAGGGCTTTTCGGGAATCGGCACAGCAAAAGCAGGCAGACAAAGACATAACACCATTGACAAAGCAAGAATCAGCGACAATATTTTTTTCATAAAATCTTTCTCCTTATATATTATTTCGTTTGCTGTAAATATAATACATTATTTCTGAGATATTTTTCAAGTACACAGGTTTATTTTATTCACTGAACCTTTAAACTGTTGCTTTTAACAACATTCTGTTAATTTTTGTGCATAATTATTGCAACACCTCTTTTAAAAGTCTATACTGAAATTACCAATTAAAAGAGGTGAAAATATGAATACTCAAGAAATACTTACTCACGCAAAAAATATCCTTTGCGCTCTTTTAGCTCTAATTCTGCCTTTTCTCGGCATAGGATTGCCTGAATTGGGTGCAAAAGGTCCCGAAGACACTGAAATTGTAAGAATTATGTCCTTCAATGTAAGAGACGGCGAATTTGACCGTGAAGAAATCGTACCTCAGGTTATAGCTGACTACAAGCCCGATTCTGTGGGTTTACAGGAGTGCGAAGGCACCTGGTTCTTAACTCTCAAGGTTTATCTCCCCGACTATGAAATTATCGGCGTCGGCAGATGGACAGGCATTCAGCAGCTGGGCGAATCAACTGCAATTATGTATCGAAAAGACAAATATAAGCTCATTGATTGGGGCACATTCTGGCTTTCGGAAACTCCTTATGTTCCGTCAATAGGTTGGGATGCAAACTACGCCCGTACCTGCACCTGGGCAATACTCGAAAACAAAGAAACAGGTATGCAGTATGCTCATTTCAACACCCATCTCGACAATGGCGGTTGGGATGCAAGACTCAACGGACTTGCTATGATACTTGAACGAATTAAAGAATATGATATGCCCGTCGTGCTCACAGGTGATTTCAACTTCACAAAAGGCACTGCGGCATACAGACAACTCACAGCTGATATGACAGATGTTTCTTCAGTTGCACAGACAGCTGACAGCGGCGGTACGGCTCACGGTTATGCAGGTGGCATCGGCACATCACCCATCGATTTCATCTGCATCAACGATAAGATTGACACAGTTAAGACCTATAAAATCATCCGTGACAAATATAACGACAGATATGTTTCTGACCACTACCCCATCTATTCGGATATGGTATTTTAAAATCAGACATCATAAAAACCAAGGGACTGCAGATTTGCAGTCCCTTTAATATTAACCTTTTCTTCTTGAATAACCGCCGTGTTTTGAGTCGGTGGAGCGCTTGAGGTCGGTCATTTTTTCATCGCTGACCTGCTTGAAACGTGCCATCATATCTTCAAAAGACATAGCACTGTCGTTTTGCTGTTTAGGCTGACCCTGCCATACATTGTTGTTTGATCTGGGTCTGTCATTTCTCTTCGGTCTGGGTGCTGTTTCACGGGGAGTTTCATCAGCCTTCTTGATTGAAAGACTGATTTTTCCCTCCTCTGTGATATTCACAACCTTTACCTTGACATCCTGACCTTCCTTAAGGAATTCTTTGATGTCTTTGACAAAGGAGTTTGACACCTCTGAGATATGTACCATTCCGCTTTTTCCGTCAGGCAGACTTACAAAAGCTCCGAAAGCTGTAAGACCTGTAACTTTTCCCTCAACAATTGCTCCAATTTCAAGCATAAAAAGATGTAGTCCTCTCCTAAGATTTATTCACCGAAAGATGAGTTGTAATAGACCTTCTCACCCGGCTTACAATAGCCATATTTTTCTCTGGCAATTTTTTCAAAATAATCATCGTGATCCTCTTCATCGAGGATTTCTTTGATTTCAGCGCTGTCAGCATCAAGCTGAGTAATCTCCTGATTTACAGCTTCGATTTCTTTATTGAGCTGACCGAGCTTGATATAGTTGGTGGAAATCTTACCGAAAAGCACCATAAAGCCCATCACTGCAAGCACAATCCAAAGGAAGTGCACTTTGCGAAATTTCTTCTTTTTCGGTTTTGCATCACTGATATTTTTTACAGCCAAAACTAACACTCCTTTGAAAAATCCCATATATAGTTTAGTATACGCATTTTTTTCATTTTTTCAAGTGTATTTTAAGAATATTATTAATTTTTTTCTTCTCAGTTTTGCTTTTTGCTTCGTTGCGGGGTCTGACCTTGATTTTGCAGCATATTTTCTTCGCATACTCTGCCGATTTTTTAAAGACAACCGCAAATGGAAAGGCTATTGCTTTTATTAATTTTGTCAGCATTGTGGCCATAAACTCCACCGGTTTTGAAAGATATCTGCCAAGAGTATAGTGAAAAGTTACTGCACCTATAAGCTGAGCAATAACTATATTCAGCCTTACAACTCCGCTGTTGTAAATCACCATATAAAAAAACGAAAGCATACCTGCCGACAATGAAAAAAGCAGATCTGCAGTTATTGTAAGCGATTTTTTGTTGCCGAAAGTGCGAAAAAACGAAAAAATAACATCATACAAAAAGCCTATCAATATCCCCGGACCGATAGAGCTTATGAATATGAGTACCTGGTCGGATAGAGACTGAGTATATCTCATCTGAACACCTTTGAGAAAAAGCCTGTAGCTTTCGGGCCTTGGTCAATGTAAACAAGTGAGTTGATTTTACCGTCGACGCTCAGCTCACCCTTATCGATATCAAGAGAGCTGATATGCAGATTGGTACCGCTGACAGTCAGCTCACCGTAATGGGTATAGGCAATGATTGTGGTTTCGTCGAAAGAGTCCACATCGGTGACGCCGCTGAGGGTCAGCTGAGCTCTGTCTTTGAGTATCAGGTTATGTGGAAGTTGGATTTTATCTTTATTGTAATCGTTCATAACAACACCTCATTAATGTTTATTATAATCTCAGGTGAATTATGTGTTTTGTTTCTGTGCACTCACCGTACAGGCGTACTTCTGCATTTTGAATTCTGAATTCTGCATTCCAACATAAAAAATGGGGAGCCTTTTTCAAGACTCCCTGATTTTTTGTTATATGCCCTCGCCGGGCAGGCATTACTTTTCTTGTAAGAAAAGTAATCA
Source organism: Clostridia bacterium (assembly GCA_017631745.1). Lineage (GTDB taxonomy): Bacteria > Bacillota > Clostridia > Oscillospirales > Acutalibacteraceae > UBA6857. The sequence continues at coordinate 12,891 of JAGBSR010000095.1, forward strand.
AAAGAACTTTACTTATACAGACCAAACGATTTCGTCTTCGCCCTCTGCAGGAGCTGTTGTGTCAACAACCTCAACATTGTTGTAGCACTTCATACCTGTACCTGAGGGAAGAAGCTTACCGATGATAACGTTTTCCTTAAGACCAAGGAGAGGATCAACCTTACCCTTGATAGCTGCATCTGTAAGAACTCTTGTTGTTTCCTGGAATGAAGCTGCTGAAAGGAATGAATCTGTAGCAAGTGAAGCCTTTGTGATACCCATAATCATCGGTGTGAAAGTAGCTTCTGCAAGCTCTTCGCCTGTTTCAGCCATTCTCTCTCTTACCTTTGCATTTGCATCACGAAGCTCTTTCTTATCAACAACGCTGTTGGGAAGAAGATCTGTATCGCCTTCGTCGTCAATCTTAACCTTTCTCATCATCTGACGAGCGATAACCTCGATGTGCTTATCGTTGATATCAACACCCTGAGTACGGTATGTCTGCTGTACCTGTGAGATGAGATAGTCGTGGACTGCGCTTACGCCCATTACATTGAGTACATCCTTGGGATCGATTGAACCTTCAGTGATTGTCTCGCCCTTCTTGATGTACTGACCTTCTGAAACTCTTGCTCTTGCGTCGAATGTAAGGAAGTATTCTCTTCTTTCGCCGCTTTCTTCATTTGTAACAACGATGTGAGGATTCTTCTTGATTGTTTCGAAGGATACAACACCGTCGATTTCTGAAAGGATAGCAAGTGTCTTAGGCTTACGAGCTTCAAAGAGTTCTTCGACACGGGGAAGACCCTGTGTGATATCGGCACCTGAAGCAACACCACCGGTGTGGAATGTTCTCATGGTAAGCTGTGTACCGGGTTCACCGATTGACTGAGCAGCGATGATACCAACAGCCTCACCTACTGTTACGGGCTGACCTGAAGCAAGGTTTGAGCCGTAGCACTTGATACAAGCACCGTGGTCTGAATTACAAGTGAGAAGTGAACGGATTGTGATTCTGCGGATCTTAGCAGCCTCTTCTCTGTCCATACCCTCATCGAGAGCTTTGTTCATCTTAGCTGTGAGATAAGCATCAACCTTATTAGCATCTGCTTCACTCATCATATGGTCGTTATCCATTACAACCTCGCCTGTTGCATCATCAACAAGAGCATTGAGGAGATAACGGCCCTTGAGTCTTTCTGTAAGAGGCTCAAGTACGCGGTTACCGTCCATAATATCGTAAACCTCAAGACCTTCTGTGCAGCCGCAGTCCTCTTCACGGATGATAACATCCTGTGATACGTCAACAAGTCGACGTGTAAGGTAACCTGAGTCAGCAGTACGAAGAGCGGTATCGGCAAGACCTTTACGCGCACCACGAGAAGAAATGAAGTATTCCTGAACGTTAAGACCCTCTCGGTAGTTAGCACGAATGGGTACTTCGATGGTTTTACCTGCAGTGTTGGCGATAAGACCACGCATACCTGCAAGCTGACGAAGCTGGCTGTTAGAGCCTCGAGCACCTGAGTCGAGCATCATCCAGATGGGGTTGGTAGCTTCAAATGAGCCTGTAAGAGCATCAGCAACTCGTGTTGTACAAGTATCCCAAGCCTTGAG
>JAGBSR010000012.1 GCA_017631745.1 Clostridia bacterium
AAGCGAGCCGCATCAGAGACAGACAAAAACTTCATCGACCGCGACTATTTTGCTTCAAAAGAGCCTTCCTTTATGAGCGCAACGGGTCTTACGGGTGCAGCAAGGGGTGTTGCTACTCACACCTTTATCCAGTACGCCGACTATGAAAAAGCAAAAGACAATGTTGAAGCTGAAATAGAAAGACTTCGTGATAAGGGTATTCTGTCGAAGCTTGAGGCTGAGGCTATCAATAAAGATGCTGTCGGCAGATTTTTCTCATCGGAGCTCTTTGCAAGAATAGAGAAGAGTGAGCTTGTTATGAGGGAAAAGAAGTTTACCGTTGAGGTGCCCGTAAGCGAAGTCTATGACGGCCTTGAAGAATACAGCGACGAAATGATTATGATTCAGGGTATTGCTGACTGTGCTTTCCTTGAAGACGGCAAGCTTGTGGTTGTTGACTATAAGACAGACCGTCTGAATGACGAAGAGCTTTTCAAAGAAAAATATACCTCTCAGGTGCTCATTTATAAAAAAGCTCTCACAATGTCAACGGGTTATGAGGTGAAAGACACTCTTCTTTATTCCTTCCACCTCTCAAAAGAAATCGGCATAGATTCCTGAAAAGCCTTGAAATATAAGCATTTCGACGGTTTTTAAGGTGAGCTGACAATAAAGAAGAAAAAATATTTTGAAAATAAAACAAAGAAATTTCAAAAAAATGTTGATTTTTGATTTTGTCTATGATACAATACCATTCGTTAAATAATGTATTGATACCGAAATGAGGTGAAACTAATGAAAGATAATCTTCATCCCAACTACGAACAGACTAAGGTAAAGTGTGCTTGTGGCGCTGTTATCGAAACAGGTTCAACAAAGAAGGATATGCACGTTGATATTTGCTCAAACTGCCATCCCTACTTCACAGGTAAGCAGAAGCTTGTAGATACAGGCGGACGTGTTGACAGATTCAATAAGCGTTTCAATCTTGCAAAGAACAAATAAGTTTTGTTTTAAAAAATCAGACGGCACAATTTATGTTGTACCGTCTTATTTTCATTTAGGAGGTGAGGGGCGTGACAGAGTATAAAACCATAAAAGAAGCTTCGAGCGATGAATTTATCGTTAAAAAGTCGAGATTTATAGGTTATGTGAAGCCTGTTAAGACTCAGGAAGAGGCTCTTGAATTTATCAGTGAAATCAAATCAAAACACTGGGACGCTACTCACAATGTCTATGCCTACTGTCTTCGTGACGGGGGAGTAAGACGCTTCAGTGATGACGGCGAGCCTCAGGGCACGGCAGGGATACCCTCGCTTGATGTGCTTTTAAAAGAAGAGGTTGTTGACTGCTGTGTTGTGGTCACAAGATATTTCGGCGGCATAATGCTCGGTGCAGGCGGACTTGTAAGAGCATATTCCCACGGTGCGAAAATCGCCCTTGATGCAGGCGGCATCATCACAATGTCCCTTTGCAAAATTGTAAAGGTAAAAACAGACTATAACTTCTACGGCAGACTCGTACCTCTTATCTGTGAAGAGGGCGGTATCGTTGAAGATACACAGTTTACGGATAATGTTGAGGTAATATTCAGAATACCTCAGGATAAGGTGCCGTTTTTTGAAAGCAGACTCGTTGATATTTCCTGCGGTAAATTTCACAGCGAGGTAATAGACGAAAAATTCTGCGAAATCTGAAAAGGGAGAGTGAAGCAATGTCAGATATCAGACTCAGAACTCTTGAAATTGAAGAAAAAACCTTAAGTGATTATGCTTTTCTTTGCAAAAACACAAAGGGCAGACTTACAGAAGAGGGCGAGTGTCCCGTGAGAACGGCCTTTCAGCGCGACAGAGACAGAATCATTCACTGCGCGGCTTTCCGCAGACTTAAGCACAAGACTCAGGTTTTCCTTTCTCCCGACAGCGACCATTACAGAACAAGACTCACCCACACTCTCGAGGTGTCGCAGATAGCGCGTACCATAGCATCTGCATTAGGTCTTAACGAGACTCTAACCGAGGCTATCGCCTTAGGTCACGACTTAGGTCACACACCCTTCGGCCATGCAGGTGAAAGAGCTCTCAACGCTGTTTTTCCCGAGGGCTTCAAGCACTATGAGCAAAGTCTTCGCGTTGCTGATAAAATCGAAAAGCTCAACCTTACCTATGAAGTCAGAAACGGCATAGTCTGTCACACAAGAGGTGAGGAGGCTGAAACCTTAGAGGGCAGAATTGTTAAGCTTGCCGACAGAATTGCATATATCAACCACGATATTGATGATGCTATCAGAGGGGGAGTTATCAGTGAGGGCAATCTTCCGGCTGAAGCAAAGCGCTTTTTAGGCGACACAAAAAGTCAGAGAATCAACACTCTCGTTATGTCAGCTATCGAAAATACCGTTGACACAGTGCAACTTGACAGAGATGTGCAAAGTGCCTTTGACATACTTCACGATTTTATGTTTGAGAGAGTTTATACCAATCCCATATGCAAGGGAGAGGAAGGTAAGGCGATGGCTCTTGTGCAGAAACTTTATGAGTTTTTCAGCACTCATCCCGACGAGCTCCCCAATGAATATATACAGATTGCCTGGAATGAGGGCGCAGAAAGAGCTGCTGTTGACTATATAGCAGGTATGACAGACAGCTATGCCCTGAAAGTTTTCAGCAATTACTTCATACCCAGCGGCTGGAATGGATAAATCGAATTCGGAATGCGGAATTCGGAATTCGGAATCGCGGGTGAATCCCGTCGAGGAAACAGCTCTTTTCCCGCCGCGGAAGATTGAGATAAATGATAATTTGGAGAATCAACTACAATTTTTAGCAGAGCCTTTCATTTTGGAACTTGCACATATAGATTGACAGTAGGCAGGGTTTAGAGTACGATGGGTGGTATGGAATGGTTTAAGGAAACGCTCAGCGCCATGATGATTAATAGATGGGTGGATGTCATTGTGTACATCTTTCTAGGGTTCGTTGCCGGGCGTGTCATCGCCCGCATCTTTAAAGGGCTGCAAAACATAGAGAGCCTGCCTGCTCAGCCTCTGCGCTTGCTCCAGCGCATCATCAAAGGTATTATCTGGGCACTGGTCTTTGTGCAGGGCTTGCGTGCACTGGGAGTGGATGTTGTGAGCATTTTGG
>JAGBSR010000096.1 GCA_017631745.1 Clostridia bacterium
ACAACTTCGTCAAGAGACTTTCTGCCGAGGTTACGAACTTTCATCATATCTTCCTCGGTTCTGTTGATCAAATCTTCAACCGTATTTATCTGAGCACGCTTCAAGCAATTGAACGAACGCACAGACAGGTCAAGTTCCTCAATGGTCATCTCCAGCACTTTTTCTTTGCCGTTGTCGTTCTTAACAACCATAACCTCTGTGTCATAAGCTTCACCTGAAAGGTCGCCGAAGAGGTTGAGGTGCTCGTTGAGGATCTTGGCGCCGAGAGAAACAGCTTCCATTGCATTGATGGTGCCGTTGGTCCACACTTCAAGAGTAAGCTTGTCGTAGTCAGTAATCTGACCAACACGTGTGTTCTCGACTGTGTAATTAACCTTTAACACGGGTGTGTAGATTGAGTCAATTGCTATAACGCCGATAATGGGCTGCATCATCTGCTTGTTTCTCTCAGCAGAAACATAGCCTCTGCCCTTGTCGCAAGTAAGCTCCATGCTTACGTGTGCATCGGAATTGAGAGTAGCGATGTGAAGCTCGGGGTTGAGGATTTCAACCTCTGAATCGGTTTTGATGCTGCCTGCGGTGATTTCGTCATCGCCATTAGCATCGATATAAATTGTTTTGGGGCCATCGCCGTGAATCTTGAGAATAACGTTTTTGAGATTAAGAACGATCTCTGTAACGTCTTCTTTAACACCGGGGATGGTTGTGAATTCGTGCAGAACGCCATCGATTTTAACGGATGTGATTGCGTAGCCGGGAAGTGAGGAAAGAAGAACTCTTCTCAAGCTGTTGCCCAAGGTTGTTCCGTAGCCTCTCTCACGGGGCTCAACAACAAAACGACCGTATTTACCGTCGGCAGAGATTTCTGCAGTTTCAATTCTGGGCTTTTCAATACCAATCATTCAAAACCCTCCTTATAAGACGGCAGGAATTCATCCTGCTCATAATGCATTCAAAAACGCTTTGGTCACCAAGCAATTGCCCGGTGAATGCCCGAAATGCGGGCATATCACTCAGGTTATTACTTGGAGTAAAGTTCAACGATGAGATGCTCTTCAACGGGAACCATGATCTGCTCACGAGTGGGCAGAGCAAGAACCTTACCTGTAAGAGTTTCTGCGTTGAGGTCAAGCCACTGGGGAACAGGTCTGGAAGCGTTAGCTTCGAGAGTTGCCTGAATCTTTGTGCTTTCCTTGCTCTTATCCTTGATAGCGATTTCGTCGCCAGCCTTGATAAGATATGAAGGAATGTTGACCTTCTTGCCGTTTACTTTGTAGTGACCGTGAGTTACAAGCTGTCTAGCTTCTGCTCTGGAGTTTGCCCAGCCAAGAAGATAAACAACGTTATCAAGGCGGCTTTCGCAGATACGAAGAAGGTTTTCACCTGTTACGCCCTGCTTACGCTCAGCCATGAGGAAATACTTGTAGAACTGGCCTTCCTGAATACCGTAGTAACGCTTAGCCTGCTGCTTTGCGCGAAGCTGAAGACCGTATTCAGTTGCCTTTTTGCGGCTCTGACCGTGCTGGCCGGGAGCATATGCTCTGCGCTCGATAGCGCACTTGCCGGTATAGCAACGTTCGCCCTTGAGATAGAGCTTTTTGCCTTCACGGCGGCAGAGTTTACATACCGCACCGGTATATCTTGCCATATTGTGTTACACCTCCAAATAATTCTGGTTACACGCGCCTTCTCTTAGGCGGACGGCATCCGTTATGAGGAATGGGGGTAACATCCTTAATCATGTTAACCTCCAGACCCGCTGTCTGTAAAGCTCTGATAGCAGCTTCACGTCCCTGGCCGGGTCCCTTAACATAAACCTCAACAGTTTTCATGCCGTGCTCGATAGCAGCTTTGGCAGCTGTTTCAGCAGCAGTCTGAGCAGCAAAGGGAGTTGATTTCTTTGAACCTCTGAAGCCCATTTCACCTGCGCTTGCCCATGAAACTGCGTTGCCCTGAGTATCGGTAATTGTAACGATTGTGTTGTTAAAGGTGGATTGGATATGGGCTGCGCCGCGCTCGATATTCTTGCGCTCACGGCGTCTGCGTGTGCCTGTTGTCTTTTTAGATGCTGCTTTAGCCATAATATCCCTCCTAGATTATTTCTTCTTATTCGCAATTGTCTTCTTGGGACCCTTGCGTGTGCGTGCGTTTGTCTTTGAACGCTGGCCTCTTACGGGGAGACTCTTGCGGTGACGAACGCCACGATAGCAATGAATTTCGATAAGTCTCTTGATATCGAATGCTGTTTCTCTGCGAAGATCACCTTCAACCTTAAGGTTGCGGTCAATGTATTCACGAAGCTTTGAAACATCGTCTTCGGTCATATCCTTAACTCTAAGGTCAGGATCAACGCCGGTTGCTGCGATAATGTCGCTAGCGGTTTTACGACCAATGCCGTAGATGTAAGTAAGAGCGATTTCTACTCTCTTCTCTCTGGGCAGGTCAACACCTGATATACGCGCCATTTGTCAGTTGCACCTCCAAATTAAATTGGTTTTCGCCGGGATTAACCCTGGCGCTGCTTGTGCTTGGGATTTTCACAGATAACCATTACTTTTCCCTTGCGCTTGATTATTTTGCACTTTTCGCAAATTTTCTTGACAGAAGGTCTGACTTTCATATTAGAATTACCTCCTTGAATTTACTTGGAACGCCATGTTATGCGGCCCTTGGTGAGGTCGTATGGCGACATTTCAACCGTCACTTTATCTCCGGGAAGAATCTTGATGTCATTCATACGAAGCTTGCCGGAAATATGAGCCAATATTCTGTGTCCGTTTTCCAACTCAACCTGGAA
>JAGBSR010000097.1 GCA_017631745.1 Clostridia bacterium
GCTTGAGAGACATTGAATGAATTTTCCAATAGCTTTCCTCATTGTCTTCGTCCATACTTGCAATAACATATACTGTCTGAGAGCCGAAGGACGTCGTTACATAATATCTGCCGTCCTGAATTCGCTTGCTGTCTTCTACAGCAACCTTACCACTGCTCTTTGCTCCTGCCGACTCACCTGCTGCAAAGTAATAGCAGGAATTGTAATAATAGCATTCCTCTGTGTTGAGTGCGTGGTTAGTCTCAAGACCGAAGTGTCTGAGTATACTGTCGATTTCCTCAGCAGGAATTTTATAATAGCAATAATCGCCACTTTCATCGCCGAATCTCATAGCAGGGTCAGCTTCGTGGGTAATTGCCACAGATGAATAACCGAAAGAGGTATAAAGCCCGTCTTCACAATAGGGTCTGATGTGCTTGAAAATCTCTTCGGCCGACACTTTTTCTGCATCAAATCCAACATTCACCAAAGGCCACAGCTTGGCAAGGTGCTTTTCAAGCTCTTCCTTATCCTCCTGAGGAAGTATAAGCACAGCAACGGCCTTTTCTTCTTCACCGCTTTGCTCAAAGACATTGCCGAAACCGCCGAGCACTGCCACACAGGCAGTAATAACTGCCATAAAGCAAGTGAGAATAACTAGAGCGTATCTTGATCTCTTCTCGCTTTTTGCGTCTGCCGCGGGAGCTTTCTTTTTTCTTGTAATTTTCTCAGGCGCAGGCATCTTTTCCTCAGGTATGTTTACCTGAAATTTTTTCGGAGCCTGAGTCTGTTCTGCAGTAACCATGTTGCCGTCATATTCTTTTGAACATTTTTCGCTCATGATGTTAAATCTTCCTTCGCTTTTAAATTAAATCAAGAAGCTGAGTGATTTTTTCAATCTCTGCCACTGTATTCTGACCGAGACCCTTTCCTTTAAAGTCGCCGTAATTCATTCTTACAGCCTTCATATCGGCACCGAGTGCACCCTGAATATCGTTTACGGGGTGGTCTCCTACATAGAGCGCCTGATGATTTTCAATGCCTGCTCTTCTGATAGCCTCATCGAAAATTCTTCTGTCGGGCTTGTAGATGCCGATGTCGCCTGATACCACAACAACATCAAACATTTCTCTGATGCCTGCTGTGTCAAGCTTGATATTCTGCAGTGAGGATACACCGTTTGTAATACAGCCTAAGATGTAGCCTCTCTTTTTAATTTCTTTGAGTACGTCGAGAGCGCCGTCAAGCATTACAATGTGCTTGCCGAAATCATAGTTGAATGAATCGAAAAGCTCCTGCATGGGAGGATGGTCTTCCCAGCCCCAGAGCTCTATCATCTCGGGAAAGTAAACCTCTCTGTCTTTGTAACCGCCGTCAACGTGCTCTTCCATTTCGTCGAGCTTTCTGAGTCTTTCTTCCTCGCTTATGTTCGGAAAGTACTTATCAAGAAAGCTCTCGCAGTAAAGTCTGTATGCACCCTTTCTGCTTTGAAGAGTGTCGTCAAAATCGAAAAATATGCCCTTTACATCTAATTTAGCCATTATTTCTCACCTCATTATACATCTTTTTTGCTTTTTCTATATCGTTTCCTATAGCCTCTTTAAGAGCATCTATATCGGAAAATTTCTTTTCTTCTCTTATAAATTTTACAAGCTGTACCTGCACTCTTCTGCCGTAAAGATCACCCGAAAAATCGAGTATGCAGGTTTCACTTCTCATAGAGTCTTCTGCCACGGTAGGTCTTACGCCCACATTGGTAACGCTCAGATATTCCTCGCCGTCAACCTTTGTCAGTGACATATACACTCCGAACTTAGGCACTATGAAATCTTCGGGGAAGCTTTGGTTTATGGTGGGGAAACCCCAGGTTTTACCGAGGCCGTCGCCTCTTTTTACCTCAAAGTCATATGAAAAATATTCACCCAGCATTGCATTGGCTTTTTCTATTTCGCCCTGCTGAATAAAATTTCTTATTGCCGTTGAGCTGACAACCTCATCACCAAGAAGCACGGGCTCAACCGAGAAAAACTCAATATTTCTTTCGCTGAGCTCCTGTCTCATAGTTTCAGCATTGCCCTTGCCGCCCTTACCGTAATGATAGTCGAAACCGCAGGACACCGCCTTGGCACCGAGCTTTTTAACAAGGATTTTTTCTATAAACTCCGACGGCTCGTAGTTCATACCCTCGCGGAAATTAAAGTCCACCACCGTAAAGCCCATTTCCTGAAGTCTTACCTTTTTATGCTCTTCACTTGTGAGCATCGGTGGTACAACACCTGAAACAAGCTTTCTCGGGTGAATGTCAAAAACAAGCACCACGGGGACAAGGTCTTTTTCCTTAGCTGCTGTAAGAGCTCTGTCAAGCACCATTTTGTGCCCGATGTGGATACCGTCAAAATAGCCAAGAGCAACTGCAGTGCCTTTTTCTTTTAATTTTTCAAGACAAAACAAGCTAACCCTCCTATCTGACAAAGACCCTTTTTACACTCAGCTGTGTTTTGTTTTCATCTATTTCGCCCACACCGAGAAACTCATTATTCGGTGAGTAAACTCTGTATAAGCCGGGCTCTTTTTTACCGCCGAAACGACCGCAGTCAAGCTCACCGCCATTTGAAAAACGCTTTGCCTGAGGTGCCGTCACTTTGATTTTATCATATACCACAAGAGAGTCAACTCCCTCAACTGCACTTTCAATATTTCCCTCGTCTTTTAGCTTTTCGAGTTCTTCAAAAGTATAGCACTTATCTATACAAATACCGTTTGCCTTGGTACGGCGAAGGCTTGTCATAGTCGCACCGCAGCCTAAGCTGTCGCCTATATCGGCTATGAGAGTACGGATATACGTGCCGCTTGAGCATTCGCATTCTATTTCGTACTCTGCCGTTTCCTCACAGTATGAGATAAGCTCAAGAGAATGAATTGTCACCTTACGGCTTTCTCTTTCTATCTCAATACCCTGACGGGCTAAATCATAAAGGCGCACACCGTCTTTTTTGATAGCCGAATACATAGGCGGAATCTGCTCAATTTCACCACGAAAAGAAGCGAGAGCGTTTTTCACAGCCTGCACATCAGCCTTAACCTCATACTCACCTGTCACATTACCGGTGATGTCAAGGGTGTCGGTGGTTTTGCCTAAGATAAACTTGGCTCTGTAAGCCTTGTCGTGACTCGGGATAAGCTCAATAAATCTTGTGGCGTGGCCTATGGCAATGGGTAACACACCCGTAGCCATAGGGTCGAGAGTGCCCGTATGACCGGCTTTTTTTATGCCGAAAATTCTTCTGATTTTAGCAACAGCCACAAATGATGTTATTCCCTCAGGCTTGTCCACATATACAAAACCGTTCATCAGTGCTACTCTCCTTTCATAATCTCGTTTGCCAAGGGCAAACATATCGAATTGCCGTCAGGCAATATATCGAGCTGTCGCAGACAGCATATCGAGTTTGCTGTGGGACTCTTTCCCACACCCTGTAAGCTTTTGTAAAAGCTTGAGCAAAACTTTAGTTATTTATTTTATATAATCTCTTCAATTATATACTTCTTTATCTTTTCCAGTGCCTCTTCCATAGTACCCTTTACCTCACAGCCTGCAGCACGCATATGTCCGCCGCCGCCAAAGTGAGCACATATAGCCGAAGCATCACAGCTTTCGCCTGTACGCACAGATACGCCGATTACACCGTCACGCTCTTCTTTGAGAGTAATGCCGATTTCCACGCCCTCAATCTGCCTTGTTATAGGCTTGATAGCATCAAGAGCTGACTTGTCAACACCGCACTCGTCAAGCATATCCTTAGTAACACTGATAACTGCCACCTTGCCCTCGCCGAAAATCTCAAGGGTATCAAGACACATCTTCTGAAGCATAAAGTCGCCCATTGCCTTTGTCTCAAACATTCTGACATTGATTCGGCTGTGGTCTGCGCCTGCTTCTATAAGCTCAGCAGCAATTCTGTGGGTACGGGGAGTAACATTTGAATATTTAAAGCAACCCGTATCAGTACTGCAACCTGTATAAATGCAATCTGCAATTTCCTTGGTCACGGGAGTATCCATAGCCTTGATGAGAAGATAAACTATCTCACAGCAGGATGCACTGTCGCTTTCACAGTAGGTCTTCTCAGCAAAAAGTCTTGAGGTTTCGTGGTGGTCGATGGCGAGATTTACTCTCTCACCGTATTTTTCGCTCAAGCTCTCGCCTAAAAGCTTTCTTTCGGCAACATCCACACTGACCACAAATTCCTCGGCGAAATCCTCTTCAACTATGCCATCACAGAGAAATGAAAACTTCTTGGGTATAGGGTCGGCGTTGATGAGCCTTGCTCTTTTGCCCATATCTCTGAGGGCGCGCAGAAGAGCAAAGCCGCTGCCGAGAGTGTCACCGTCGGGGTTTCTGTGAGTGAGAATAAGGATGTTGTCTCTACTTTTCAGAAGCGCGACGGCTTCGTTAAAATCAATCTTCATCACCGTCACCTCTGTGCTGAGATTCCTCCAGGACTTTAAACATATTAAAGCCCTGTTCGATAGAATCGTCTGCAACAAATTTAAGCTCAGGAGTTTTTCTTAAGTGGAGTCTGCCGCCTACCTCGCGTCTGATATAACCTGTGGCAGCGGTGAGACCCTTGACAGCCTCTTTAGCCGAGTCAATGCCCTTGATGTCACTTACATATACCTTTGCATATGAAGCGTCTGAGCTGACCTCAACTCTTACAACTGTCAGCATTTTCCCCATCACACGAGGGTCTTTGAGTTCCCTGATGATGGCTGTAATTTCTCTTTTTATATCTTCCGATACACGGTTTATTCTGAAACCTGCCATAAGCTTTTCCTTTCAGATTAATCTCTGTATTCTTCGATCATAAAGCACTCGAATACGTCGCCTTCCTTGATGTCGTTGAACTTCTCAAGACCGATACCGCACTCAAAGCCTGTCTGTACTTCCTTAACGTCGTCCTTGAAACGGCGAAGTGATGAGATTGAGTCTTCGGTGATAACGATACCGTCGCGGACAACACGGATGAGTGCATTTCTTGCAACCTTACCCTCGAGTACATATGAACCTGCAATCTTACCTGCTGATGAAAGGTTCATAACTGTACGAACCTCGATACGGCCAAGAGCAACCTCTCTCTGCTTGGGAGCAAGCATACCCTTCATAGCTGCTTCTACTTCTTCGATGCAGTCATAAATAACTCTGTACATTCTGAGTTCTACACCGTCACGCTCTGCAAGTGCCTGAGCATTTGTGTCGGGACGAACGTTGAAGCCGACGATGATAGCATTTGAAATGCCTGCAAGCTGAACGTCGCTTTCGTTGATAGCACCAACACCGCCGTGGATAACACGAACTCGTACTTCTTCGTTGCTGAGCTTTTCAAGGTTCTGCTTAAGAGCTTCAACTGAGCCCTGAACGTCTGCCTTAACAATGATAGCAAGCTCTTTCATCTGACCGTCCTGAAGTGATGAGAAGAGGTTATCAAGAGTAACCTTCTGCTGTGCACCCCATTCAGCCTGCTTAGCTTCGTGAATCTTTCTTTCAACAAGTTCACGGGCAAGCTTTTCGTCTGATGCAACGTCGAATGTGTCACCTGCGCCGGGAGTTGTGCTGAGACCTGTTACCTCAACGGGCACTGAGGGGCCTGCTTCCTTGATACGGGTACCTCTTTCAGTCTGCATTACTCTTACTCTACCTACA
>JAGBSR010000098.1 GCA_017631745.1 Clostridia bacterium
CCGTCTCCACTACGACTCAATTTCACCCACATACTCAGTATGTAAGAATCACGGCTACATCTCAGGTGAAGTTTACACCTGCCCCGAATGCGGCGAAAAGACAGAGGTTTACAGCCGTATCACAGGTTACTACAGACCCGTTCAGAACTGGAATGACGGTAAGAGCCAGGAATTCCAGCACAGAGTTGAGTATGACCCCATAAAGGCAGCAAAGAAAGAATTTGGTGCTAAGGTATATGAATCGGCAGAAGCCAAGGAAGTAGCAAACGTTGCAGCTAAAGAAATCATCCTCTTCGCAACAGCAACCTGCCCCAACTGCAAGATGGCAGCTATGTTCCTTGACAAGGCAGGCATTGAGTACAAGAAGCTCCTTGCTGAAGAAAATGCAGACCTCGCTAACAAATACGGCATAACCCAGGCTCCCACACTTGTAGTTATCGACGGCGACAATGCAGAAAAAATCGTCAACCTTTCAAACATCAAAGCTTTCATTGAAAGAGCTTAAGGGTGACGGACAATGTATGACATTATAATTATCGGCGCGGGCCCTGCGGGGCTCACTGCCGCTTTATATGCAAGAAGAGCTGATAAAAAAGTTCTCGTTATTGAAAAAGAGACCTTTGGCGGTCAGATCACACACTCCCCTAAGGTTGAAAACTATCCCGGCTTCACCGTTATGAGCGGCAACGAGTTTGCCGATAAGCTCATTGAGCAAGTAATGTATCAGGGTGCTGAAATTGAGCTTGATACTGTTAATGCTGTCAAGGGTGAGGCAGGCGCGTATACTGTTGAATGTGAGAGTGGCTCATTTGAAGCAAAGAGCGTTATTATCGCTACAGGCTCACACCACAGACAGTTAGGCATCGAAAAAGAAAACAAGTTCACAGGCGAAGGCGTATCCTACTGTGCCGTATGTGACGGTGCTTTCTATAAGGATAAGGATGTGGCTGTTATCGGCGGCGGCAACTCAGCGCTTCAGGAAGCAATACTTCTTTCAAAGACGAGCAAAAGTGTTACCGTTGTGCAAAATCTTCCTTTCCTTACAGGTGAAATCAAGCTCAGAGAAGAGGTTGAAAAAACAGATAACATCAGCGTTATTCTTTCTTCGGTGGTCCTTGAAATCCTTGGCGAAGACAAATTTGAGGGTATCAGAATAAAGAACACCGAAACTGCTGAAGAAAGCGATATAATCGTTGACAGTATCTTCGTTGCTATCGGTCAGCAGCCTGAAAACGAGCCTTTCAAGGATATTGTAAAGCTCAATGATTACGGCTATATCGTCAGTGATGAAAGCTGTATTCCCGAGAGTGACAAGAAGGGCATTTTCACTGCAGGCGACTGCAGAACAAAGAAGATACGACAGATTGCTACGGCGATTTCCGACGGTGCTACAGCAGCATTGGAAGCCTGTAATTTTGTGGATTCGTTGTAAAAAAGAATAAGCAAAGTTTTGTCAAACTTTTACAAAAGTTTGTGGGGTGCGGGGCAACGCCCTGCAACGAACAAAAAATGTAAACCGTCGCGTTTAAGCGGCGGTTTTATTATGCTTATAATAATTTTGTGGGACTCTGTCCCATACCCTGCAAGCTTTTATAAAATCTTGACCAAAATTTTACTTATTTATTTTTTTACATATACGCTCTCTTTTGGCCAAAGATAACATCAGAGGTGTTATCTTTATGCAATTCAAAAAAAATTACCGTATTTCTATCTCAGCAATCCTTATTCTCACCCTGGCCTTCACCGCCCTTTATACCAACTATACCCAATCCTACAACGAAGGCAGTGCCATCCACGCCCTGTCAAAGCTCGGCTCAAGAGGCGACGAAGTAAGACGAATACAGAAAAAGCTCAAAGAACTCGGCTTCTACAACGGTAGTATTGACGGCATCTACGGCTCAGCAACTAAAAAGGCAGTTATCGCCTTTCAGAAAAACTGCGGCATTACAGCAGACGGCGTAGTCGGCACTAAAACCCTGAAATTTCTCGGTTTAGAGGCTTCTTCCTCTTCCTCGGGGAAATACTCTCAAAGTGATATAGAGCTCCTTGCAAAGCTTATTTCAGCCGAAGCGCGGGGTGAAAACTATGTCGGTCAGGTTGCAGTGGGTGCTGTGGTACTCAACAGAGTCGCTCATGCTTCCTTTCCCGATTCCGTTGCAGGGGTAATATATCAGAAAGGCGCTTTTTCCTGCATCAACGACAGCAACTGGAATATTGCCGCCACAGAAACCTCCCGCAAGGCTGCTCAGGACTGCATTAATGGTTGGGACCCAAGCGGTGGTGCTGTCTTTTATTTCAACCCTAAAAAGACCAACGATTCCTTTATGCGCTCAAGACCCGTTATCACCGTAATAGGCAATCACACATTCTGCAACTGAAAAAGGTACAACTCAAATTGAGTTGTACCTTTATTTTATTCAGCTGTTGCAATATAAATATCGATGAGCTTGTCTGTCATTGAGTCGATAGTATACTGAGAGGGGTTGGAGCTTATCTTGGCTATTTTCTCCTCGTAGGTTGCCTGAGTTGCTTCATCGCTTATGCTGAGCATATGATAGAATGCATCTGTATAGATACCAAGAGCACCCGAGATGTTTTTCTTACCCCAGATAGTACCGCCATTGTCACCGTAGCCCGTAAAGACAATACTGCCCTCGCCAAGCTCCCAATCCCATAAAGCGGTGGGATAAATCTTATAGGCTACATCGTCTATTGTAACAGTGTAATAGCCGTTATCTTTTTTCAGCACTCCCTCAGTACTGATTGACCTGCCTTTTTTGATATCCTTAGCTGTAATTACAGCGTTTTCGTGAATAGTAACAAGAGATGAGTCGCTTCTTTCAACGGCATCATAGCTTTCTGCAGGACCCGAGCGGTCGAAGACTATAACATCCCAATTGCCGTAAAGGCTTGTCTTTTTGATATTGGTCTTAGCCTTTCTGCCTGAGAAAACCTCAGGCTCAGCCATAGGCCAATCATCCGTTGTCCAAAGCAGCTCTCTGACCTCAAGAGCCGAGTCAGCATTTACATTCATAACCTCAAGCTCTTCTGCTTTAGCGGCACCTGCTGTAATTTCACTGCCTACCTTATAATAAGCCTGAGACTGTGAAGCAATGTACCAATTGCCGTTTTTTGTCTTGATTACACAAGGTGAACCGATTGAAGCTCTGCCGGTATTGGTATAAAGCACACCGCCCTGAGAGCTGTTTGTGAAGGTATAACCGCCAAGTAAAAGAGTACCCTTATCATATTGGCTCTTACCGCCACCACTGCTGAAATCAGCCATTGACTGACCTGCCATATCTGTGTAAGGGCCTGTGATATTATTACTGCGGGATACTCTGATATTATAGTTAGCATCACCCACACCGTAGGTGACGAACATATAATAATACCCGCTGTCTTTATTATAAACTATTTCGCTTGCGCCAATAAGACTGCCGTCCTTTTTGGTCATTGAGGGTACTCTGCCGGGGTCGGCAAGAAGAGTGCCCGAACGGTAAGTAGTATCACCGTGTAAGGTTGAGATTATCTCACCCTGGCTGTTGCAGATGCTATCCTTCTTGAGAAGACCTGTTTTTCTGTTGAGCTCAAGTATATAAATTGCACCTTCGATGCTGTCCTGACCGTAATATGAGCCGTAGCTCATAAACATACCGTCATCGCTTACGATAACATTGGGGTGTACTGCATTGGCCTTGTCATAATGGGTGCTGAGCTTTTCTTTTTTGCTCTCGCCGTTTTCATCAAGCACACTGTAAGTACCGCCGTGTCTTCCGCAGGAGCTTATAACAAGTCCCACATCGTCCCAACGCTTATAGATGATTGCATCCTCAAGGTTATTTGTCTTTACGCAGAAAATTGCAGACTCGTTTGCGCCTGCCGATTTGCTCAGTGAGAAGTAAAGATAATAAGTACCGTCTACCTTCACAATATCGGGAGCAAGAGGTGTTCTGTCTTCGTTTTTATCAGAGTAAAGCTCGTCTTTTCCGTATCCGTGCTCCATTGACCAATCGTAAACACTGTCAAAAGCACTGAATGACATAATCGCATTGTTTGAAGCACTGATATCGCTTTCAAAGTAGGTTGTTCTTCCGCCCCAGTTTACAAGGTCAGTTGACTTGATAACAACATTATCTGAGCCGAAGCAGTAATAATAACCGCTCTTATCGTCGTAGATAACGGTGGGGTCTTTTATATCATAGGATGCAAATGAGCCGAGATAGCCGTCTCCGAGAGCGCTGAGAAGCTCAGGCTTTTCGATATCAAGGCTGGAAACATCGCTTTTAGCATCATCGGGTCTTGAGCCCTTTTTGAATGAAGCAAGAATTGTCATCTTGCCGTCAACGGTTGTTTTATACTGAAGCATATTTACCTCGTCGGTAACATCCTCGCCGTTGACATAGAGCTTTTTAAGATTGTAATAGGATGTGTCGGTACGCTCAGGATTGATATTAATGGTAATGTTCTGTCCCTTTTTACATAATACGGAATACTTTTCATCAGTACCCACAGTATCCTGAGAGTCAACAGTAATTACGCCGTGGTCAAAGCTTTCAATGAAAACTCTGTATTCGCTCTGATGGATATATCTCATATATATTGAGAAAACCACTGCAAAAAGAGCCACGGTAACAGTGAAGAAAAACCAGAATTTCTTTTTCATATCACAAGGGTATCCTTTCTTATTCAACAGTAAGAGACGAGATTATGTTGGAGTATATACCCACTGCATTGTTGAAGAAGTTTTCCTTAACAATTTCAATCTGTCTTTCATCAGCAACATAAAGTGTTATTTTCAGAAGCTCGGTCTCCACATCGAGAATGGTGAAGGTGACATGATATCCGTGCTCAAGCTTCTGAATATCAACCTTGCTTTCCTTTTTTATTCTGTCTCTTGTGAGTATCTTGAGCGCTGATTTCACAGCCTTTTCTCTTATGCTTTTAGGCAGTGAACGCTCGATACGGGCAACATCTAGTCTTGACTTTGAGGTGATGGATATAACCTCATCACCGTCTGTAATTTCAGACACAACCTGACCGCCGTTTACAAGCTCACTGATAGCGCCGTTTACCTCAAAGTAATTGGCAATTCTGTATTCCTGCAATATCTCATTTATCTGAGTTCTTGTCAGGGCTTTATCTAAAGTTTTAAGCAGATAGCAAACCAATAATTTTATCTCGGGCTGCTCACGAAGACCGCCGGGAGCAATGCCTTCACAGAAAGTTGAATTCTCCATATTTATATAAGCAATGAGATTGCTCTTCCTTTCTATATAATTATACACTTTAATTTTACCACAAGTATAAAAAAAGTAAATAGTAAAAGGCAAATTTAATCAAATATTCCCTATAAATATCATTGACAATATACTCAGCCTTTAGTAAAATTCAGATAAGGAAGTGATAATATGAAAAAATACACCACCATTCTTTTCGACGCTGACGATACACTGCTTGATTTCGGCAAGGATGAGACTCAAGCTCTGCTTAAAGTTTTAAACCGTTATAGTGTTCCCGCTACCGAAGAAAACATAGAAATATATAAGAGAATAAATGTAGGCTTATGGAAGGCTCTGGAAAGAGGCGAAATCGACAAGCCACGTCTGAAAAAGATAAGGTTCCGACTTTTCTTTGACGAAATAGGCTTTGAAACCGACAAGGATCCCTTTACAATAAACGAGGAATATCTCTCAAATCTCGGCGACGGCGGCAATCTCAAAGAAGGAGCAAAGCAGCTTATTGATGAGCTCCAAGAAAAGGGCTACGACCTTTATATTGTTACCAACGGCATTGAAAAAACTCAGAAACGCCGTCTGACCAATGCGGGTATAATTGACTGCTTCACCGATATTTTTGTCAGCGAGGCCATAGGCTTTCAGAAGCCGAGAAAAGAATATTTCGACTATGTGCTTGAAAATATCAGGGAAAAGGATATCGGCAGAGTACTTTTAGTCGGCGACTCTCTGACCTCAGATATCAAAGGTGCAGAAAATGCCGGCATTACAAATGTATGGCTCAGAAACAGCACAGACACCGACTACAGCTCCTACTCTCCCGATTTTGTCATCGACGATATAGGTCAGTTGAGAGATTTATTATAAAAAAAATTCCGTAGTACCTGAGTGCTACGGAATTTATATTTTTAAACTACAGGGAAAATTGTTGAAAGGCTGCCGAAAACAGAAAGCAGGAATGTAAGCACTGCAGTAAACTCAAAGCTGATAGCAGGTCTCTCAAATACGGCAGTGTCAACAGTGAGAGCAACATTATCAAAATATGTATACTGGACTGTCTTCTTGGCAAAGTCCTCAGCCTTCAGAACTCTGAGCTCATCGCCAACATAATAAAAGCTGTTGATTACCGAGCCTCTGTCGCTGAAATCTTCAACATAATATGTAACGCCGTCGATGGTGGTCTCATAGCTTTTTACAAACACGAGAAAATCCATAGTGATGTTTGACACCTTTTCAATAAGCGCCCACACATCAATGTCGACAAAAGGAAGACTCACCAAGGTCATATGAACATAAGGGAATGAGGGAAGAAAGCTTACAAGCTTGCCGTCGTCTGTGAGAGTGCGAAGCTTGAAAAATCCGTTATCAAAGTCGTAGGCAATATCCTCACCCTTCATATGAACGGTGTTTATTACTGAATATGACTTACCGAAGGTATCACTTCTGCCTGTGCGGAAGGTAACGCTGACCTGTTTGGTTTCTTCTATAGTGTCAAAGAGTTTTTCTGTTTTGGTATCACCTGCAAATGCGCTGAGAGAAAACACCGACAAAGCAATTACAAGAGCGAGTATTAATGATATTGATTTTTTCATTTTATCACATCCTCTGATATTTTACTGCTTAAATATAACAGAAAAGGCAGATTTAGTCAAATGTTATTTTGTCAAAACCTTAAAAAATATCCTTCACCCCTTTTACTTAAGATAAAGATATGCTATAATAACACTATAATTTATTTCAGGGGGAATGAAATATGTTCAATGCCGAAAAAATAACAGCTGAAGTTATTCAGTGGATAAAAGATTGGTTTGAGGAAAACGGTAAGGGCTGTAATGCGGTGCTCGGTATATCAGGCGGTAAGGACTCAAGCATTGTTGCTGCCTTGTGCTGTGAAGCTCTCGGCAAAGATAAGGTTTACGGCATTCTTATGCCCAACGGAGTGCAGAGCGATATAGACGATTCTCTCGAGTTGGTAAATCACCTGGGTATAAAATATTACATCTGTAATATCAAAGAGGGTTACGATGCAACCGTAAAGTCACTTCTCGACAGCGGTATCGAAATCAGTGAGCAGACAAAAATCAACCTTGCTCCGAGACTCAGAATGACAACGGTTTACGCCTTCTCCCAGAGTCTTAACGGCAGAGTTGCCAACACCTGCAACCTTTCGGAAGATTGGGTAGGCTATTCCACAAGATACGGCGATGCGGCAGGCGACTTCAGCCCCTTGGCAGGTCTCACTGTGCAGGAGGTAAAAGAAATCGGCAAATACCTTGGTTTGCCTGTCAACCTTGTGGACAAGACCCCGTCCGACGGCTTATGCGGCAGCACAGACGAGGACAAGCTCGGTTTCACCTATGCAGTGCTTGATAAATACATCCGCACAGGCGTATGTGAAGACGAAAAAACAAAGTCCCGCATTGACTATCTCAATAAGCTCAATGCATTCAAGCTAAAACCCATTCCGGGATATTTCCCCGACAAAGACTTGCTTTAAGACATAAAATAAGACGGTACCATTGCGGTGCCGTCTTTTAATTTAAATATCGTTGATATCATAGGGTGTTCTCTGATAAACAAAGTAGTTCAGCCAGTTGGTAAACATCAGAGTGCCGACGTTGCGCCAGGTAACAATAGGCTTTTGAGTCGGGTCATCATCTGGGAAGTAATTATAAGGCACCTTGATATCGAGTCCCTTTTCCTTATCTCTGAAATACTCTTTTGCAAGGGTATCAACATCGTATTCGCTGTGACCCGTAGCATAAAAGTTACGGCAATCGAGGTCTGACACGAGATGTATGCCTGCCTGCTCTGAGTAGGAAAGTATCTGCAGATCCTTACAAAGAGCAACATCGTCAAACTTCACATCGGTGTGTCTCGAGTGAGGCACGAAATAGGTCTCGTCAAAGCCTCGCATCAGCGGATGGTACAAATCAAGAGGACGGTGAGGAAAAACACCGAACATCTTCTCGGGAAGAATGTATTTATTGATACCGTGATGATAATAAAGTCCAGCCTGAGCACCCCAACAGATATGGAAGGTGGAATATACGTTGGTCTTTGTCCACTCAAAAATTTCACAGAGCTCGGACCAATAGTCAACCTCTTCAAAATCCATCAGCTCAACAGGAGCACCTGTGATGATCATACCGTCATACTTGCGGTGCTTTATCATATCGAAAGTGTAATAAAACTTATTAAGATGGCTCTGAGATGTGTTCTTAGACTGATGAGTTGCCATCTGCAAAAACTCAACATCCACCTGAAGCGGAGTGTTACTCATAAGACGAAGAAGCTGAGTCTCTGTTACGATTTTAGTGGGCATAAGATTGAGAATGAGAATCTTAAGCGGACGGATATCCTGACTCTTAGCTCTTGACTCAGTCATAACGAATATGTTTTCCTGCTCGAGCATTTCTCTTGCAGGCAGTCTGTCATCTATTTTAATAGGCATAGCTTCACCTCTTTAATACAATTTGACTTAGTATATCAAAAATCATTGCCTTTTTCAAGTCTTACATAAGATTATCGTCATATACGGCTCTTATACCGCCGATGCACCTTGCTCTTGTTCTTGCAAAGGTCACATAAGCACTGCCGATTTTATTGTCACTAAGTCTTAAAGGTACAGCTACAGCTTTAAGATGCATACCTATCAATGTCGAGCCTATATCCATACCCGCATCAGCTTTTATAAACTCTACTGCTGCGGCACACTCGAAATTTTTATAGCAGGTTGTTGCAAAGCTTCCGCCTGCCTTGGGCTGAGGCACAACATTGACGATTTCAAGGCAATGCTTTTCGGCATAATCTTTTTCGATAATGAGTGCTCTGTTAAGATGCTCACAGCACTGAGCCGCAAGATATATACCTTTTTCTTTAAGCGCGGGATATAAGCCTTCAAATACATCCTCGGCAGCTTCGAGTGATGAGCCGTGACCTATCTCATCACCCACAATTTCACTTGATGAGCAACCGACCACAAGCAGATCTCCCTTTTTAAGTTTTGCTTTTTCAATAAGCTCGTTTACGAGTTTCTCAGTCTGAGCAGTTATATTTTTCATAATTTCACCTCAATATCATATCTTTTTTAGTTTAGCAGAAAAATTCACTTTTTGCAACATAAAAAAGTAAAACCCTTTCAGCTTTTAAGTCTGCGGTAACGGCAGGGCGGTGGCTCCGTCGCCGTATACGGCGCGCGGATGCCGCAGGCATCCGCAGAAAGCACCTTTGGTGC
>JAGBSR010000099.1 GCA_017631745.1 Clostridia bacterium
GCTCCTCGTGGCTGTAGCTTTCACCGTGGTTTGTAAGGTCACCTGTGATGATAGCAGTGGTGGTGTCTTCATCCTTTTCGATAATAGAGAGAGCCTTTTTAAAAGCCTCTTCACTTTCTCTCATACAGATTTCGGTGTTTGCCTGAGGAACTGCGCGGTAATCGTATTTGTAGTTTCTTTTGCTGTAATAGTGCACGTCTGTGATATGATAGAAGTTGTAAATCATATAGCTTCTCCTTTGTTATCGGCTTACGGGATATGCGACTTTCGCCAATGCCTGATTGTGTTATATTTTCTCTCTGAAACAATATAGCATATTTATAAAAAAGAGTCAATTGATTAGGCGAATAAACATAGGTCTATCTGATATTTATTATGCAGAAGATTGACATTAAGGTGAATTTCTGATATTTTTATTTCAGAAAGAAAGAGGTGCATTATGAAGAAGGTTATTGTTGTTTCAAAAACTCATCTTGACTTAGGTTTTACGGATTATGCCGAAAACATCAGACAGAAATATATCGACACTTTTATTCCCGAGGCTATTGACCTTGCCGAAAAGGTAAACAAAGACGGCAAAAAATATTTCGTGTGGACTACGGGCTCGTGGATAATCAAAGAGGCGCTTAATGCCAAGGGCAAGGAGAAACTCCAGAAAGCTCTCAGAGAGGGAAATATCGTACCCCACGCGATGCCCTTTACAACTCACACAGAGCTTCTTGACGAGGATTCTCTTGATTTCGGTCTTTCTCTTGCGGCTTCTCTTGACGCTCTGAGAGGCAGAAAAACCGTTGCTGCCAAAATGACCGACGTGCCCGGTCACACAAAGGGTCTTGTGACAATGCTCGCAAAGCACGGCATCAAGCTTTTACATATAGGCGTCAACGGAGCGTCTGCACTTGTTGATGTGCCGCCCTGCTTTTTGTGGAAAAACGGTGACAGCGAAGTGGTGGTAATCTATTCGGGCGCATACGGTGGTGCCTTTGAAAGTGATCTTGTTGAAGAGGTGCTTTATTTTGACCACACTCTCGATAATCACGGTGCGCCTTCGCCTGAAAAGGTGCTTGCTCACTTTGATGATATCCAAAAGCAGTATCCCGATTATGAAATCACCGCAGGTACTATGGATGATTTTGCCGATGTAATATGGCAGGTCCGTGACAGACTCCCTGTGTTTGAGGGCGAAATGGGTGACACCTGGATTCACGGCAGTGCAACTGACCCTTATAAGTCCGCGTGTCTTCGTACTCTTATAAGGCTCAAAAATCAGTGGCTCGCCGACGGTACTCTTGACAGAGATAGCGACGAATACAGAAACTTCACCGATGCTCTTTTATGCATAGCTGAGCACACCTGCGGTATGGACTCAAAGACGTATTTTTCAGATTACGGACACTATCTCAAAAAAGATTTTATCAAGGCGAGAAAGAAAGACAAGGTACAGTTCAGACATCTGTTTTCAGATTTGCCTCAGAGTATATTGCCTCTTATAAGCCTTTTTGACGGCAGAAGAAAAAGAGGTTATTACAGCGTTATTGAAAAGAGCTGGAGCGAGCAGAGAGCATATGTAGATAAAGCACTGTCGGCGCTTACACCTGAACATAAAGCTTTTGCGGAAAAAGAGCTTGGCAGGCTTATTCCGAAGTCACCCGAAAAGATAACATCGGGCGGTACAGGAAAGATAGCATCAGGGGATTGGGCTCTTGAAGTCAACAAATGCGGCGGTATAGGCCGTCTTACATATAAGGGTGAAGATGTCATCAGCGGTAATGATGCCCCTGCCGTAACCTACCGCTCCTTCTGCAATAAGGATTACGACTATTGGCTCAGCCATTATTCCCGTGACCTTGAGGAAACTGCCGTATGGGCTCTCGGTGACTTTGCAAGACCAAATCTTAAAACCTTTGAGGGCAAGTACCCTGCAGGCAGATTTTATTACACTGCCGATGCGATTTACTCTGACAACTCGAAGGTTACCGTCAATCTCACCTGCGATAAAAAGCTTTGCGACAAGCTCGGTGCACCGAGACTTATTCAGATTACATACTCTCTCAGCCGTGAGGGTGTGGATATCGATGTGAGCTGGTACGGCAAGGATGCAAACAGACTCACAGAGGCAATTTATTTCAATCTCTTCCCAAATGCAGATGAAGTGATGCTCAGAAAGCTCGGCAATGCTGTGAGCCCAAAAGAGGTCGCCAATAACGGCAGCCGCAATCTTCACGCGGTGCAGAGTGTAATGTGGAATGAATACGAAATCGAAAATCTTCACTGTCCTCTTGTATCCTTCGGCGGTGGCAAAATCCTTGAGTTTGATAATAAGCTTGAAGATATAAGAAAAGACGGCATCAGCTTTGTGCTTTATAATAATGTGTGGGGTACTAATTTCCCGCTGTGGTATGAAGATAACGCGAGATTTGAATTTAACTTAAGAGCAAAATAAAATTTATTGACAAGTCAGTTTTTTGCGGATAGAATTAAAATATATACAGGTAGTTTTAACTGAATGAAACATAAAGGAGGCTCACACTATGACAAGTAATATTTATGAAGTTCGCTCTGCGGTTAAAAAAATCGCATGGGGATTTTTCCTGTTGCATATGAGTGTTCACCTGGGGCCTGTTGATATTTTGCCTGACTGGGCAGGCTATGCCCTGATAGTATCAGCCCTCGCATTTGTTGTTTGCCTTGAAGAAGATTTAAAGAGACTTCGCACTGTCGGCATTGCCCTTTTGGTGTGGAATGTTATTTCATGGATAGGCAATATCTTCGGCTTTAGCGCATATCTGAGTTATGTCGGAATTATCCCTGCTATAGGCAGTATGTATTTCTTCTATAAACTTTTCTGTGAACTTGCAGATTTGTCTGACAAATATTCCTGCAGACAAGGTTCATCCCTTCGTTTCTGGGGTGTGGCAAATGCAACCCTTTCGGTGGTAACCACTGCTGTTGTGTATCTCTCACTTTTATTTTCCATAGAAGATATTTTAATTGTGGTGAGTGCAACAACTCTGGCACTGAGCCTTTTCGCTATGCTTGGCAGTATGATAACCCTTTTCAGCTTTGCAGGTGCACTCAAAGATGTGCCTGATAACAACTTCCCTGAAAATTACATAGCGGATGATGTGAATCATTTCGGGGACGGCTCTGTATTATAAGTGTCAGACCCAAAGGTCAAGAAAGTGTAATGCGGAGAAATGCCGGTTGTAAAATCATTACGCCTACATATCCTTTGTCTTTAAGACAGAGGATTTTTTTCTTTTTCTAATAGATTTTTAATCTTTGATGTGTTACAATGAAATAAACAAAAAAGCAGGAGGACATAACCTTATGCGAATTCTCGTTGCAGAAGATGAAAGAGCTCTTAACAGAATACTCGTCAAACAGTTCACTAAGCTCGGCTACAGTGTGGACAGCTGCTTTGACGGAGAAAGTGTATTTGATTTTATTCAGGGTGCAGATTACGATGCCATAGTCCTTGATGTTATGATGCCGAAAAAAGACGGCTTTACGGTGCTTAAGGAAATGCGTCAGATGAAAAACAGTACCCCCGTTATATTCCTTACGGCAAAAACCGAAATCAGCGACAGAGTTTTCGGTCATGACCTGGGCGCAAACGATTATCTTATCAAGCCCTTTTCTTTTGAAGAGCTTGCGGCGAGAGTGAGAATGATTACCCGTGACTCAAAGGATAATTCCACAAATATCTTTACTGTGGGCGACCTTACCGTTGATGTCAAAAGCCGTGAGGTAAAAAGAGGCTCGGTTAAGATAGACCTTTCTGCAAGGGAATATTCTATCCTTGAAGCACTCATAAGAAACGCAGGCACCGTTATGACAAGAGAAAAAATAGAAAACAGTGTATGGAATTACGACTACGAGGGCGGTACCAATGTAATAGATGTTTATATCAGATATCTTCGCAAAAAGATAGATGACGGCTTTGAGACAAAGCTTATTCATACTGTCCGCGGCGCAGGATATATTCTTAAGGCGGAGGAATGAGAAAATGAAGCTTAAAATTGGCAGGTCAATAAGCTCAAGGCTTAATATCTGGTATACCGTGCTTATGTGTGTGCTGTCTGTGGGACTTATTATATCGGTTGTTGCCGTGGCAAGAATGGCAGAAAATTCCGAGGCTCAGCAAAATCTTGTCAGAAGCGTTGAGAGAAATATCGACGAAATAGAGGTTGAAAACGGATTGCTGGATATTGAGTCAGACTTCGCTTACCGCAACAGCGGAATTTATGCGGTGGTATATTCCTCTGACGGTAAAATTCTCGGCGGCGAGTACCCTGAGGGCTTTGATGAGAATATTGCCCTTGAGGTTGAGCGCTTTGATAAGTTTGACGGCTATTATATATATGACACCAAGGTGGAGTTTACCAAATATGACTATAAAATCGACGGCGAGTCGGGAGAGATAATCAGCAGTGAGGTTGAGGGCGCAGATTTCTACACCCCTGGTAATGTCAATCTTGATTTTTACGGTGACGACTGTGATATTTCCTGCAGAGAGGCCTTTGATATTGCCGTGAGGGAAAGTGGTCTTGACCCTGAGACGACAGATATTATCAATGTTAAAAGCTATGAATACAACGACGACCCTGTTTACGAGGTTGAGTTTTACAGCGATTGCAAGGCTTTTGACGATATATGGGTGCGCGGTGTGGCAAAGGCTGACGGTATGGACGGAATATGGGCTGTGCTTGTAAGGCTCGCGTTGGTACTTCTGCCGATATATATTATCGTCTGCTCTCTTGTGGGCAGGTTTATTACCAAAAAAGCCCTCACTCCCGTAACACTTCTCAGTGAGGCTGTTGAAGAAACTCACAGCGCCAACGACCTTACCAAGAGAGTTGATATTGCCGACGGTGACCCGCTTATTTCGGGTCTTGCGGATAATTTCAACGAGATGTTCAGCCGATTGCAGCTGTCCTTTGACAGCGAAAGACAGTTTTCGGGGGATGTGTCTCACGAGCTTCGCACACCGACGGCAGTTATACTTGCCGAGTGTGAATATCAGCTTTCAAGAGAAGAGCTTGACGAAGAAGACAAAGAGGGCTTTGAGGGCATACAGAAGCAGGCAGAAAGTATGAAGAAGCTTATCTCTCAGCTTCTTGAAATTACAAAAATGGAGCAGAACGGCGGACAGATTCCTATGGAAGAGGAAGATTTCAGTATGCTTGTAAATGCAGTTTGCGACGACGCCGAAAGTGTGGACAGCAAGGGAATTACCCTTATAAGAGATATCGATGAGGGCATTATGATGAATATGGAAATTCTGCTTATAACACGCCTTGTGAGCAATCTTATTTCCAATGCTTATCATTATTCAAAAGAGGGCTCTCAGGTGACGGTCAGCCTGAAAAAAGCTCAGGGCAAAATTCGTCTCACAGTTGCCGACAAGGGCATAGGCATCGCCAAGGAGCATATAGACAAAATATGGAACAGATTTTACCGTGTGGATAAGGCACGATGCAGAGAAGAGGGCTGTTCGGGTCTGGGTCTGCCAATGGTAAAACAGATAGCTGTTTTACACGGCGCTGAGGTTTCAATTGAAAGCGAAGTAGGTGTGGGCAGCAGCTTTATAGTTGAATTTTAACAAAAAAACCGTGCTGATTTTCGGCACGGTTTTTGTTTGATTTATAGTGAAAAAAATTAATCGATGTGATATAATAAAAATGACTATACTTCGGGAGGAAGATAATATGACAGAAACTAAAAAAGCGAAGTCAGGCTCGTCTCTAACTCTGAAACACAAAATCGGTTACGGCCTTGGTGATGCAGGCGGATGTATGACATTTGCAATCATGGGCAGTACCTTTGCGATGTATTGCACAGATGCTCTTAAAATTGACACTGAGCTTCTGGCTGTGCTGCTTGCAGTGTGGAATGTATGGGACTTCATCAATGACCCTCTTATGGGCGCGTTTATGGACAGAGCTTTCTCAAGAAAGCATAATCCCAAGGGTAAGTTCCGTCCCTGGCTTTTAAGAAGTGCACCTCTTCTCACTGTCAGCTTTATAGCCCTCTGGGCAGTGCCGTCGCTTTTTGAAGGTCTCTCACTCATTTGTGTGCTCTTCGGTCTTAAGATACTTTATGAGGGCGCATACACAATGTTCAATATTCCTATGGGCTCGCTTCTTTCGGCTATGGCAGATAACGATAAGGAAAGAGCTACACTTTCATCAGCGAGAGGCTTCGGCTCTGCTGTGGGTAATGCAATTCCCGTGTTGCTTATGCCTATGCTTATTGAAAAGTACGGACAGACAAACTCCACAGGTTACGCTGTAGGTGCTGCGATATGTGCAGCTATCGGCTTTGTTATGTGTCTTGGTCACTACGCTCTCACCGAAGAAAGAACTGTGCCCGTGCAGGAAGATCAGGAACAGCAGAACATCAAATTCACAGATATTCTCAATGTTTTCCGTGTCAACAGACCCTTCCTTGCTCTTTGCATACACGGTCTTTGCATCTGCACAATGCAGTATGTAAGCAACACCATTACCAACTATATGTTCTCGGCAGTGTACGATGACCTTAAGCTTGTGACTTACGGCTCTATCGTGTCAGCTCCCTTTATGGCAGTAACTCTTATCGGTGGCCCCTATTTTGCCAAGAAGTTCGGTCTTGAAAAATTTATACGCTTTGGTCTGCTTGTAGGTGGTGCTATGTATATCGGCCTTTTCGGTATGCATATGGTTATGGATGTCAATCCCTATGTACATATGATTCTCAGCAACTGCGCTATGGGTCTTGCAAGTGTATCGATTTATATGCAGTGGGGTCTTGTCAGTGAAGCTATCGACTATAACGAAATGATTACGGGCAAGAGAACTGAGGGTTCAATTTACGGAACCTACAACCTTTCACGCCGTGTGGGTCAGACTATCGGTAACTCTGCAACTGTGCTTATGCTCGGCTGGACAGGCTACAATGCTGACCTTGCAGTGCAGTCAGCCACAACTGTTTCAGGCATCAAAATTATTGCAGTGCTTCTTCCCGGTATCTTCGTATTCGGCTCATGGGCAGCATTCAGGTTCCTGTGGAGTATGGACAGTGAAACAAGACAGAAGATTGACGAATTTAAAAAGGCTCAGAAGGAGCAGTAATTTATGAATAAGACAATATCAACTCCCTGCGGTGAAATCCGCGGGTGCGACAGCAATATCGACGGCGTTATCGCTTTCAAGGGTATCCGCTATGCGAGATCCGAAAGATGGAAATATCCCGAAATTGTGAGAAGTTGGCAAGGTACATATGATGCCACTGCTTACGGCAGCTGTTCATATCAGCCGAGAGCCTTCTATAATGAAGAAGAAAATCCAGGCAAGATATTCTATTATAACGAGTTTCGCAAGGGCGAAACCTACACCTATGATGAGGATTGTCTGTTTCTGAATATCTGGACACCCGAGGATGCACAGAAAGACAGCAAGCTGCCGGTTTTGGTATATATTCACGGCGGAGGATTTACGGGAGGCTGCGGCCACGAAAAGCACTTTGACGGCCCTGTGTGGGCGAAAAAAGGTGTGGTTGCCGTTACAATCAACTACCGCCTCGGCCCTATGGGCTTTGCTTGTCTGCCTGAGCTTAAGGCTGAGTCGGGTCACACGGGTAACTATGGACTTTATGACCAGATGACAGCTGTTCAGTGGGTGAAAAATAACATCTCTGCCTTTGGCGGTGACGGAGACAAAATTACAATTATGGGTCAGAGCGCAGGAGCAATGAGTGTTCAGCACCACTGCTTCAGTGACCTGACAGAGGGACTTTTCCGCAGTGCCGTTATGTCAAGCGGTGTGGGTCTTGGCTCGTTTATGGTGTCGACACCGGAGAAAAAATACGACTTCTGGAAAGAGATTATGGCAGGCTGTGACTGCAGTACCGTTGAGGAGTTTCGCAAGGTGTCGCCCGAGATACTTTTCAAAGTATGGAAGCAGACCAAGGGAAGCGGAATGTCGGCAGTACCCGTAAAAGACGGACTGTTTATCAGTGATGATGCAAAAGCAAAGAGCATACCCTATATGGTGGGCGCAACAAGCCACGATATGGCTCCTGCAGTGCTGCAGCCTATGACCAAAAGCTGGGGTAAGAAAAACAGTGCTTATGTCTGGCACTTTGCAAGAATGCTCCCGGGTGACGATAAGGGTGCCTGGCACAGCAGTGACCTGTGGTATTGGTTCGGTACTCTGAAAAACTGCTGGAGACCTATGGAGGATAAGGATTACATTCTCAGCGATGAGATGGCTTCTTATCTTTGCAATTTCGTTAAAAACGGCAATCCCAACGACATAAATCTGCCCGAGTGGAAAAAGTGCACCGACAGCAAATCGGTTATGATTTTCTCGGATGATGACACCGCTATGGGTAAGGTGAATATGAAAAAGCTGATAGTCACCACTCTTACAAATAAGCCCGTGGGTGAATAAGGAGAACAGATTATGAGAATGATAGACGGTACATTTTTTGAGTTCAGACATCATAATACCCCTGAGGGAAAATATTGGAACCCTGCTCTTGAAAAGTTCGAGGGTACCGATTGGCGGCAGAAGGTGCGCGAAATATCAGAGCTCGGAATGGAATATATCGTTATTATGGCTACGGCACTTTATGATAAGTGCTATTTCAAATCTGCAGTGTTTCCCTTTGCCGAAACTGTCTGTGCCGACCCTATTGAAGAGGTTCTCGATGAAGCCGATAAGTGCGGTGTCAGAGTTTTTCTCGGCAACGGCTTTTACGGCGACTGGCGCAAGGCAGGTAATAACATAAAAGATAAAGATGTTATCGGCCGCTCATTCAGAGCTATGGAAGAGCTCACTGCACTCTACGGTCATCACGAGAGCTTTTACGGTTGGTATTTCCCTGATGAGACTTGCATAATTCTGAAATTTTCAGGAGACTTTGTGAAATATGTGAACCTTTGCTCGGGATTTTGCCGTGAGCTGACACCTGATAAAAAGACTCTCATTGCTCCTTACGGCACCAATCTCGCCTTGGCTAACAACAGATATGTCCGCACTCTTGCTGAACTTGATGTTGATTTTGTTGCATATCAGGACGAGGTGGGTGTGAGAAAGACCAAGGTTGACAGAACAAAGCGCATTTTTGAAAAGCTCCGTAAGGCTCACGATAAGGCAGGCCGCTCACAGCTCTGGGCTGATATTGAGCTGTTTGATTTTGAGGGTATGGTTTATAAAAGCGCACTCGTTCCTGCTGATTTTGACAGAATAAAAAAGCAGATAGAAAATGTAGCACCATATGTTGATAAAATACTTTCATATCAATATCTCGGCATTATGAATCCTGCCGATTCGCCTTCGTTTTCGGGGCACCAGAATTCCGCAAGACTTTATGAGGACTATAAAAAATATATAGGAAAATAGTGCTGTGCACCGCCTGCTTTGCAGTCGGTGCTTTTTACTGCTCGGTGACGGATAGGGGCGGCGTTACCGCACACTTGCACATAAAATAATGCCTGATTATAATCTTTTTGTCACTTTCAACGAAAACACAACATATCGCAGTATTTAGGTGTTATGCATTGACAAGACCACTATATATATGGTATGATTATACCGAACTGCAAAGAAAAAATATAATTGAAAGGAAGATGAAAATATGAACGTAATCAAACGCGACGGCTCAGTTGTACAGTACGACAGAAGCAAGATAGTTATCGCTCTTTCAAAGGCTAACGATGCTGTTGAAGAGCACGAAAAAGCAACCCATCAGCAGATAGACGATATTGCTGATTATATATCAAATAAACAGAAAACCCGTATCCTCGTTGAGGATATTCAGGATATGGTAGAGTTCAAGCTTATGGAAATCGGTAAGTTTGCTCTTGCCAAGGCATATATCATTTACCGCTATAACAGAGCAATGGTCAGAAAGGCTAACACTACCGACGATTCAATCCTCAGCCTTATTAAAAACTCAAATAAAGACGTTATGGAAGAAAACTCCAATAAAGATGCCGTTATGGCGGCAACCCAGAGAGACCTCATCGCAGGCGAAGTATCAAAAGACCTTACCCGCCGACTTCTTCTTCCCGAGTACATTTCAAAGGCTCACGATGAGGGCACCATCCACTTCCACGATGCAGACTACTTCCTTCAGCCGATTTTCAACTGCTGTCTTATCAATATCGGCGATATGCTCGACAATGGCACAGTAATGAATGCAAAGCTTATCGAAAGTCCCAAAAGCTTCCAGGTTGCATGTAATGTAACAACTCAGATTATCGCTTCTGTTGCTTCCAGTCAGTACGGCGGACAGAGTGTTGATATCAGTCACCTCGGCAAATATCTTCGCAAGAGCAGAGACAAGTTCTACAAGCATATCAGTGAGGAATTCGGCAATGAATTTACCGAGGATCAGATAAACAAGATTGTCGACGACCGTTTAGGCGATGAGCTTCGTTCAGGCGTGCAGACAATTCAGTATCAGATAAATACCCTTATGACCACCAACGGTCAGTCACCCTTTGTAACAATCTTCCTCAACCTTAAAAAGGATGACGAGTACATCAAGGAAAACGCTATGATTATTGAGGAGATTCTCCGTCAGCGTTATCAGGGCATCAAGAATGAAAAGGGCGTTTATGTAACTCCTGCTTTCCCGAAGCTTGTTTATGTGCTCGATGAACATAACTGTCTGGGGGGCGGCGAGTATGACTACATTACCAAGCTTGCGGTCAAGTGCTCAGCCAAGAGACTTTACCCCGACTATATCTCAGCTAAAAAGATGCGCGAAAACTATGAGGGCAATGTGTTCTCACCTATGGGCTGTCGCTCATTCCTTTCACCCTGGAAGGACGAAAACGGTGAATACAAGTTCGAGGGCAGATTCAATCAGGGTGTTGTATCCCTCAACCTGCCTCAGATAGGCATTATCGCAAGAGGTGACGAAGAGAAATTCTGGGCGCTTCTTGAAGAGAGACTTCAGCTTTGCTTTGAAGCTCTTATGTGCCGTCACCACGCACTTCACAATGTAATTTCAGATACAAGCCCCGTTCATTGGCAATACGGTGCTATTGCAAGACTCAAGAAGGGCGAAACAATTGAGAAGTATCTCCACGACGGATATTCAACAATTTCACTTGGCTACATAGGTCTTTACGAGGCAACAAAGCTTATCAAGGGTGTCAGCCACACAGACCCCGTGGGTACGGAGTTTGCTCTGAAGGTAATGAAGACTCTTCGTGAGCATTGCGAAAAATGGAAGAAGGAGACAGGTCTCGGCTTCGGTCTTTACGGCACTCCTGCTGAGTCATTGTGCTACCGTTTTGCAAGAATTGACAAGGAGCGCTTTGGTACTATCGAGGATGTAACCGATAAGGGTTACTACACCAACTCTTATCACGTTGATGTAAGAGAAGACATTGATGCTTTCCAGAAGTTCACATTTGAAAGTCAGTTCCAGGTTATCTCATCAGGCGGTGCGATTTCTTATGTTGAAATCCCCAATATGAGACACAACCTTGAAGCACTTGAAGAGCTTGTAAAGTTCATCTACGACAACATTCAGTATGCTGAGTTCAACACCAAGAGTGACTATTGCCACGAGTGCGGCTTTGACGGTGAAATCACTATCAATGAAAACCTTGAATGGGAATGTCCCAACTGTGGTAACAAGGATCAGCGCAAGATGAATGTTACAAGAAGAACCTGCGGTTACTTAGGCGAAAACTTCTGGAATGTGGGCAAGACAAAGGAGATTAAGGCAAGAGTATTGCACTTGTAATCGAGTGAGGAGTTAGGAGTGAATAAGTAAAGTTTTGTCAAACTTTTTCAAAAGTTTGCGGGGTGTGGGGCGGAGCCCTACAAATATAAAAAACTTGTTTAATGAAAGTGAACCATATGTCTATATGTCGCCTGATGGCGACTTGATATATGCTGTGCACTCGATATGCCTGGCGGCTCGATATGCAACTCCGTTGCGAGTATAGAAATGAGGTGAAGAAGTGAACTACGCTACAATTAAACCCTTTGATGTGGCAAACGGCCCCGGTGTAAGAGTATCGCTGTTTGTCAGCGGCTGTACCCACAGATGCAAGGGGTGCTTCAATGAAGAAGCCTGGGATTTTTCTTACGGTGAGCAGTTCACCTCTGAAAGTCTCGACAGAATACTTGAGGCAATGAAGCCCGACTATATCAAAGGCTTTTCGCTTCTGGGCGGTGAGCCATTTGAGCCGAGAAATCAGGTGGTTTTAGCCGATGTTCTTGAAAAAATAAAAGAGGTGTACCCCGATAAAAACATATGGTGCTATACGGGTTATACCTATGAAAAAGACCTGCTCAGCGGCAGGCTTTGCGACAAGAGTATAACTGAAAAAATGCTCAGAAATATAGATATTCTCGTTGACGGCAAGTTCGTCGAGGAGCTCAAAAACTTAAAGCTTCGCTTCAAGGGCTCGGAAAATCAGAGAATAATTGACCTGAGAAAAACCGAGGAAATAGGCGAAATCACACTTTGGGAGGGTGACAGAAATGAAATTTGATTTAAGAATCAAGAAACTCCGCGACAATGCTCAGATGCCCACGTACGGCAGTGAATGGGCAGCAGGCGCTGATATGTATGCGGCTATTGATGAGGCTGTGACAATTGAGCCGAATGAGACAAAATTTATCCCGACGGGTCTTGCATTTGAAATTCCCGAGGGTTATGCAGGCTTTATTTACGCAAGAAGCGGACTTGCCTGCAAAAAGGGTCTTGCACCTGCAAATAAAGTCGGTGTTGTTGATGCTGACTATCGCGGTGAGGTTATGGTTGCTCTTCACAATCACGGCAAAGAGTCTCAGACAGTTGAGGCAGGGGAGCGCATCGCTCAGATGATTATTGCACCCTTTATTACTGCTAACTTTATCTTCAGCGACGAGCTTGACGATACTGTCAGAGGTGCAGGCGGCTTCGGCTCAACAGGACGTAAATAATTAGGAATTATGAATTAGGAATTAAAGCTTCGCATAATAAAAGTACAGCTCAAGTTGGGCTGTACTTTTATTATTTACATATTTTTCATTGAAATAAATTACAGTTGGTATTAGAATGGACATATAAACATCAGGAGGAAAAAATATGGAAAAGAAAAGTTACGACAAGGTCATCAAGGCGTTGCAGATTGTGGCATTGGTATTTATGCTGTGTATGGTTGTTGCAATGCTTGTGGTGATGAATAAGTTTGACATCAATGTTGAAAATGCGGCTG
The DNA here is from genome assembly GCA_017631745.1 of Clostridia bacterium. Taxonomy (GTDB): domain Bacteria; phylum Bacillota; class Clostridia; order Oscillospirales; family Acutalibacteraceae; genus UBA6857. Next base: position 13,217 of record JAGBSR010000099.1, read on the forward strand.
AAATTTCAAGTTACATCTCGGGCGGTACCCTGACAATCGCGCTGATAATTATCGCGTTCACTGTTATCAAATCCTTTGCGTTGATATTCCCACCTGCTATCATTTTGGCCGTATCAGGTCTGCTGTTTGATAATGTATGGGTGGCAATTCTTGTCAATGCCATCGCTGTGGCTCTGAGCGTAATTCTGCCGTATTTCTTCGGCAAATTTGCAGGCAAGGACCTGCTCGATACCCTTAAGGCTCGTTTCCCGAAGGTGAAAAAGCTCGACGAGTTTGCAGGTCAGAACGAGTTTATGGTGGTGTATGTTGTAAAAGCTTCGGGAGTTGTACCCTCAGACCTTATGAGTGTTATTTATGGCGCTATGGGTGTTAATTTCTGGAAGTTCTTCATCGCTTCAAACCTCGGTATGCTGCCCTTCAACGTGCTCTTCTCATTCCTTGCAAACAAGGGCGATTTGTCAAATCCATACAGCCTGCTTTATATTATTCCCATTCCTGTTTTCGTGGTAATAATGAGCATTGTTGTTAAGAAGATGACAAAGAAGAACGCCGATAAAACCGCATAAAATAAAAGGAGTTGCCTCAGCTGAGAGACAGCTCCTTAATTTTTCAGTCCTCGTAAAACATATCCTTACCGAGACCGCAGGTGGGGCAGAGCCAGTCTTCGGGCACATTTTCCCATTTTGTACCCGGGGCAACGCCGTGGTCGGGGTCACCTTTCTCCGGGTCGTAGATATAGCCGCAAGGGCAGATATATTTTTGCATAATATCACCTCGAGGCTAAGTATTGGCAAACTAATTATGAATTATGAATATAGAGAAGAAAAGTTGAAAAAA